>JAADGW010000175.1 GCA_013152145.1 Deltaproteobacteria bacterium | reverse complement strand
GCCGACACCGGTACCGCCAGCAGCAGGGCTACTATTTTTCGACCAACGACCTCTCGGCCATCGAGCTGCTGCCGGAACTGGAACAGGCCGGCGTCTGCAGCTTGAAAATTGAAGGGCGGATGAAGAGCGCCGAGTATGTGCACAAGGTGGTCAGTGCCTACCGGCGGGTGCTCGATGCTCCAGACGGGCAACGCAAGACAGTTCTCAGGGAGGCCAAGCTGCTGCTGAAAGAGAGCTTCGGCCGGCAGCCGACCAAGGGATTTCTGCCCGGCGGGCAACCGAGTGACATTGCCGTTCCCTCGATCAAAGGCGCCACCGGTCGTTACCTCGGTGAGGTGACGCGGGTGCGTGGCGGTGAGATCAGCTTTAAAAGCCGGGATGCCCTGCACCTCGGCGACCGACTGCGAATCCAACCGGCCAGTGATAAGGCCGGGACCGCCTTCACCGTCCGCCAGTTGCAGCTCGGTAAACGCAGCGTCAAGCAGACCCCGGCCGGCAGCTTTGTCAGTGTCCGTCGACCTTCCAGAACCAGTTCAAGGTCGGTGACGGGGTGTTTATGGTTTCTTCGAGCAGCGCCTTCACCATGAGCGATGCCGCCTGCCGCCGCAAGTTGAGTCAGATCAAACCGGCAGCAGAGCCGGTTGCATTACAGATCGAAGTCACGCCGCAACTGATACGGATCGATGCCTGCGTGGCCGGGCAGGAGCAGCAATTCCAATATGCCGTCGACAGCTTTCCCGCCGAGTCGCGCGGCCTCGATAAAGCAACCCTGCAGCAGGTCTTCTCCGCCACTGCTGACGAGCCGTTCCGGCTGGACCAGCTGCGTTGTGGCAGCCTGCCGGAGATTGTTATCCCGCCGAAGCAGCTCAAGCAGATCCGGCGTGAATTTTATGCCGAACTGCGCCGGCTCCGGCAACCACAGCGACAACAGGCGCAGCAAGCCCATCTGCAAAGCGCACGTGCGGCACTGCTGCCACAGGCGGCCCCCCGTTCCGGAAAACGACAGCTGCGGGTACTGCTGCGTGATGCCCGGGAACAACGGCTGCTGCAGGATCCGTTGATTGATCAGCTGCTGCTCCCCCTGAGCGGCTCGAACCTGCAAGCGGCCAACAAGCTGCTGCGCCGGGCCGGACAGATCATCTGGGACATCCCGTTTATCCTCTTCGATCGCGACTGGAGCGACACCCGCAACCTGATCCGCCAGTTGATTCAAGCCGGGTTCCGTAACTTTCGACTCAACAACCTGGGACATTTCCCGCTCTTCGACGGTCAGCAGGATCTCAAGCTGTTCGGCAGCTTTCGGCTTTTCTCCCTCAACAGTCAGGCGATGACCGCCTGGGCCGAGTTGGGGATGACCGAAACGGAGTTGTACATCGAGGATGACCGGACCAATCTGGCCGAACTGCTCAGCCGTGAGTTGCCGCTGCCGACGGCGCTGACCGTTTACGCCAGCGTTCCGCTGATCACCTCGCGGATTGCCATCAAGAATGTCCGCTCCGACCATCCGGTCCTCTCCGACCGCGACGACGCCTACCGGGTGCGGCAACGGCAGGGGGTGACCTGGGTGAGCAGCGAAACCGATTTCTCCTTTATCGCCAACATGAACGAGCTGGAAAGCTTCGGCTGCCACAATTTCGTCATCGACCTGTCACACCTCGGACCGTTCAGTCAACGTGGAAAACTGGTCCTCGATGCGCTGCGACGAGGGACGGACCCGGCATCAACCAGCAAATTCAACTATGAAATGGGGATGGAATAGTGTAGGTGACCTCAGGCGGATAGGCGTTGCCCTGCACGGCAAACCTGCTTATAATGTGCCTTCCGTTGTTATTGTCCCGGCTGCTGTTCCCTGGAGGTTGTTTTGTTTGCTCGGAAATATCGTATTCATGCAATTCTGATTCTGTCTGTACTGATCATTATCTTCGTCCCTCAGTTCACCAACAAGCCGGATAAGGCCACATCTGCCGCTGCCGTTGCCGCGGCAACCGATTTTTTGCAGCTGGTCGACGCCGGTCGCTACGCAGACAGCTGGCAGCTGGCAGCTGGATATCTGCGGAAAAAAATTCCCCGGGAAGAGTGGGTGAAAAAACTGAAAAAAATCCGCAGCACCTACGGCCCGCTGATCAAACGTAACCTTGAGGATGTCAATTTCACCGCTGCGGTTAAAGAACTGCCGGAACAGAAACTTATCCTGCTCAAATACGCCTCCACGTTCAAACTCAAGGCGATGAGTGAGGTCGTGACGGTTATCCAGGGGACCGACGACCACTGGCTGGTCATCGGCTATTTCATCCAGTAGCGCAAGGCCAAAGACCCATGACCGCTGACCCAACACCCGCACCGCAAGAGCCCATAAACAGCCGGCCGGAATGCCCCGTTGGCGAAGCTGACTGTCCTGTCATCGACGAGCTTGTCGGACTGCGGCAATCACTGGCCGACCTCTCAGAACAGGTCCACACCGATCCTTTGACCGGCCTCGCCAACTATCGTTATTTCAGCCGGGCACTGGAGCAGGAACTCGAGCGGACTCAGCGCAGCGGTCAGCCGACCACGCTGGTCATGCTGGACATCGACTTTTTCAAAAGAGTCAACGACCAGTGGGGGCACGAAGTCGGCAATCAAGCCCTGATCCATCTTGCCGGACTCCTGCTGAAAACGGTCCGCAAGCTCGATATCCCCTGTCGTTACGGGGGGGAAGAATTTGCCATTATTCTGCCGAATACCGACTTGTCGGCCAGTCTTCCGGTCGCCGAGCGGGTCCGGCAAACGATTGATGAATCACCGCTGCGGATCGGCAAGGAACGGCTCCGGTTGACTGTCAGCCTCGGTGTTGATTCTTACCGGCTCGGGGAGGAGTTGACCACCGAGCAGTTGGTCCAACGGGCCGATCACTTCCTCTATCAGGCCAAGCAGGCCGGCCGTAATCAGCTTTGTCATGCCGAGCTGCCGGCAGTCGAACTGGTCAGTCGCGAGGAAAAAGAGGCGTTGTTTGATCTTTTCGGCAGCGGCGCGGAAGAGGCGGACAAGGGGCGAAACGAGGACTCACAGTGATCGGACAACAGCAGAGCAATTCACCGGATTCTCGGCCCGCTGCGGGCCTTTGTTCTCTGGTCACGGTAATAAAAATGTAACGTAACTATTCAACCGGATGGCCTCGGGGTGCCCACTTCAAGGGTGTCTGTCGCCCGGATGGCGACAGTCAAGCCCCAGGGATGGGTTCATGCGGCCCTTGGAGTGGGCAGCGCGAGGCCATCCATCGCGCTGCTGAATAAGTTACATAAAAATAGAGGGAGGCTGCTTATGCATATCGTTGTCCTTGATGGCCACACGCTCAACCCGGGGGATCTGGACTGGTCGGCCTTAAAAGAGCTCGGAACTTACAGCACCCATCCCCGCACGGCCGCGGACGAGGTGATTGCCCGGGCGGCCGAGGCCGAGGTCATTCTGACCAACAAAGTACAGTTGAGTGCGGAAATTATGGCCGCGTTGCCGAAGCTGAAATATATCGGTGTGCTGGCAACCGGGTACAATATCGTTGATCTCGAGGCC
>JAADGW010000003.1 GCA_013152145.1 Deltaproteobacteria bacterium | reverse complement strand
GTGATCTACAATGTCGTTAAAGCGGTTTTCGAAAACTTTGACAGTTTCAAAAAGCTCCACCCGGCCTTTGCCAACCTGAAAAAAGAGGAAATGATCAAGGACGGCTTATCCGCTCCTCTGCATAGAGGTGCTGTCAAGTACTACAAAGAAGTCGGCTTGATGTAGGTTTTTATCGGTATGTCAAAAAATGCACCGTTGTTTAACGGTGCATTTTTTTAGTCGTTCGCCATATGCACGGCAAACGTATTTTAGGTGTAACTCTTCAGCCAGATGGCCTCGGGGTGCCCACTTCAAGGGTGTCTGTCGCCTGGATGGCAGCAGTCAAGCCCCATGGATTGGGTCATGCGGCCCTTGGAGTGGGCAGCGCGAGGTCATCCACCGTGCTGCTGAAGAGTTACTTTCAGGTTTGAGAACATCCAATATATGTAGGGTGACCTGTCTTAATCACCATAGAGGGATTCATTGTTATGGGCGAAGAAAAAGCGAAAATTCTGTCAGTGGAAAAAGACCCTGAAGCGATTGTTGAGGCCGAATCCGGAGCAAGAAACCCGACGGGAGCATTCCCCAAAAAAGTTCTGTTTTTTGTTCCCCTGATCTGGACCTTGTTCCAGCTCTGGTACGCATCACCGTTGCCGTTTCTGTTCAATATCTTCGTCCTGAATGATACTGAAGCACGGGCGATCCATCTGGCGTTTGCTATTTTTCTCTCCTTTACCGCCTTTCCAACCTTCAAGCGCTCACCGACCAGCTACATCCCGGTTCAGGACTGGGTGCTGGGTTTGATCGGGGCGTTCTGTTCCGCCTATCTGTTTATTTTTTATGTCCAACTTGCCGACCGTCCGGGGGATCCCACGCAGATTGATCTGATCGTGGCGGTTATCGGCATGCTTCTGCTGCTCGAAGCGACTCGTCGGGCGCTGGGACCACCGCTGATGATCGTGGCGTTGGTTTTTATCCTCTACACCTTTGCCGGACAATACATGCCGGATGTTATCGCCCATAAAGGGGCGAGCCTGTCCAAGGGGATGTCCCATTACTGGTTGGGAACTGAGGGGGTTTTCGGGGTCGCCCTGGGTGTTTCTAACGGAATGGTTTTTATGTTTGTGCTGTTCGGCGCGATGCTGGAGGCGGCCGGTGCCGGCAATTATTTTATCCGCACTGCTTTTGCGGCCCTGGGCCATCTCAAGGGCGGGCCGGCGAAAGCAGCTGTTGTTTCCTCCGGCCTGACCGGGCTGGTGTCCGGGTCTTCTATCGCCAACGTTGTTACGACCGGAACATTCACCATCCCGTTGATGAAACGGGTCGGCTTCAGTGCGGAGAAGGCCGGGGCCATCGAAGTCGCCTGTTCAACGAACGGACAGTTGATGCCGCCGGTTATGGGGGCCGCGGCTTTCCTGATGGTTGAATACGTCGGGATAACCTATATCGAGGTGATCAAACATGCCTTTTTGCCGGCCATCATCTCTTATATCGCGCTGCTTTATATTGTCCATCTGGAAGCCTGCAAGATGGGGCTCGAGGGGATGAAAAAGAAGGTCACCAAAACGATCGGCCAGCGCCTTCTGTCTTTTGTCTTCACCGTTCTGTCACTGATCATTATCGCTGGAGTAACCTATTACGGTCTCGGCTGGATCAAGACTGTCGGCGGCGATGCGACCATTTACATTGTCGGAGGACTGCTGGCGGTCATTTACGTTTTTCTGCTCTGGGTCGCCTGTCGGGTGCCGGAACTGGATGACAGCAAGGAAATCAACGAATTACCACCGCTCGGTCCGACGCTTCAGGCCGGTCTGTATTTCCTGCTTCCTGTTGTGGCCCTGATGTGGTGTCTGACCGTTGAACGGCTTTCACCGGCGTTGTCGGCCTACTGGGCCACGGTGCTGATGGTTTTTATCCTGCTGACCCAACGCCCGATCAAGGGGTTTTTCCGCAAAATGAAGGGCGCGGATTTCGGCTTCAAGGCGGGTTTTATGGACCTGATCGACGGCATGGTCGCCGGTGCGCGGAATATGATCGGCATCGGTGTGGCGACGGCGGCAGCGGGGATTGTCGTCGGTACTGTCACTTTGACCGGTATCGGCCTGGTCATGACCGAGTTTGTCGAATATATTTCCGGCGGTAATCTGATGTTGATCCTGCTGTTCACGGCGGTTATCAGTCTGCTGCTGGGGATGGGGCTGCCGACCACGGCCAACTATATCGTCGTGTCCACCCTGATGGCGCCGGTTATTGTCGATCTCGGTGCCCGTAACGGTCTGATCGTCCCCCTGATTGCCGTCCACCTGTTTGTCTTTTATTTCGGCATTCTGGCGGATGATACCCCGCCGGTGGGACTGGCGGCTTTTGCCGCGGCGGGGATATCGGGAGGGGACCCGATTAAAACCGGTATCCAGGGGTTTACTTACGATATTCGAACAGCGGTGCTGCCTTTCATGTTCATCTTTAATACCCAGTTGCTGATGATCGGCGTCGATCACTGGTACCATTTGCTGATAGTCATTGCCGGAGCTGTTCTTGCCATGCTGGCTTTTGCAGCGGGTACCCAGGGATTTTTTCTGGTGAAATGCCGGATCTGGGAGACTGCGGCACTGTTGCTGGTTGCTTTGATGTTGTTCCGGCCCGGAATTGTTTGGGACCGGATATTCCCGCCCCTGACCCAGGAACCACCGGCCCGGCTCGAAGAATACGTTGCGGCTATGGACCCCGGTTCCTCTCTGCGTCTTGAGCTGAAAGGTGAAACGATGCGGGGCAAGGAGTTTACCAAAACCGTTATGCTGACGGTGGGGAATGAGCCGAGCGGAGCCGAGCGGCTGGCCGGGATCGGCCTTGAAACCCGCAACGAAGATGGCAGAATACTGATTGATAACGTGGGTTTTTCCAGTCTTGCAGAAAGGGCCGGGATCGATTTCGATCAGGAAATCATGAACCTTCAGGTCGCTATCCCGCGGCCGCCGAAAGAGTTGATATATCTGCCGGTCTGGCTCTTTACGGGTTCGTGTACGTGATTCAATCCCGCCGGAGAAAACAACAACAACTTGTTAAAAATACTGTCTGATTCAGATGGATAAGGGATAAACATGTGCGGTTTTATGGTGTATGCTTGGAAACTCAGGTCGTTGTTGCCGACGAGCTTGTTGCTGAGAAAAGGGGTCAGCTGTGGGTATTGAGATAAAAAAAATTCTCGTTGCAAAAGATTTGGATGAACAATCTTCCAATGTGGTCCGTTATGCTTTGGAGCTGGCCAGTAAGTTTCATGCGCAGGTCCATGTCCTGCACGTTGTGCCGACGGTCGAGCACGCCGTCCTGAATATGGTCGCCCTGTCGATGGGGGCGGACAAACTGGCACGATTGAACGCGGCCAACGAGGCGGAACTGGCGGAGCAGACGCGCCGGCAATTAAAACAGATTATTCAGGAGGAGGCGGAGCTGATCCAGGAGGAGATCCTCCATCCGCCGAAGATCGAAGTGCATCATGGTGACCCTGCGCCGATGATTCTCGAGATTTCCGACAAACTCGATGTTGACATGATTGTCCTCGGCAGTCACAGTAAAGGAAAGTTACATTATGCATTTCTCGGCAGTGTGGCAGAAAAAATCCTGCACAAGACCAATCGGACAATGGTCATTGTGCCGCCGCAGGTCACTTGATTAAAGGTTTTTGTATGGAACTAAAAACCCCGTCTCACCAGAACCAGTGAGCGGGGTTTTTCCTGTTGCAGTGTTGAATTTTGGTAACTATTCAGCAGGATGGCCTCGCGCCGCTGAATAGTTACGAATTTTGAAGTCTGTTCCTTCGGCCGGGTGAGCCGGGACGGCTGGTTATTGTTTGTCCGGGCGGGAAGCAAGAGAGGCAATCCCCCTGGTTTTCTGATACTTCATCTGTAGAAAAGGAAAGGTCCAAATGACCGAGGCAGAGAAAATTCGTTGGTTCCGACAGGTTTCAAAGTCGATTACCGCTCGTTGCCTGGATGCAGGTGCCAACCTGCAATGGTTGCAGGAACAGATGCACCCCTACCTTTCGGTAACCATGCGCGATGAGGCTGAGGCGATCGGCTCACTGGCCATCCAGATGCCTTATCTGAAGCGCAACAAGCGACTGGTGTTGCGCGATACCGACAGCACTCTCATTCTGGCTCGGCTGAATCGGCCAGGCTCTCTTTATCGTACCCTGCGTCTGCTGCGCGAACGCGAGATTTCCTATGCTCAGTTCACTCACTCTTACGCACCGATTCCCGGAATCGGTGAGGAACTGGAGCTGCAAAGATTCGAATTTGATCGGCGCACGGCAGAAGATCTCCTCACCGCCGGCGAGGTTCGTATCCCCCAGCGCCGGCAACGGGAAATTCGGCTGGCCCTCAAACAACACTATCCCGAGTACGATTTTGCCCGCTTTGATAAAGAGCTGCGGCTGATCTGGATCAACAACGAAAACTATGTCCGTTATTCCCCGTCGCGCCGGGTCGCTCAGATCATCTGGCTGTATCATCAGGCGGTTCTCAGCGGCGGCGTCTATTTTGATGCCGAACCGGCCCAGGAAATTCTTGATGAGCCGGAATACCGGATCCTGTTCGCCGCCGGCAACCCCCCGCAGCTCGATTTTCTCGAGCAGGTCATGGAGGTCTACAAGCGTCTCGGTCTGGGTGTCAAGCGTGCCTATTGTATGACCATTCATAACGGTTTACATCCTTATTTCCTGGGAACTTTCTATCTGCGTGGAGAGGGCAAGAAACTGTTGGCCAAGGAGGGTTTTCTCTACAACGAACTTGAACAGGAGCTGTTCAATACCCAGATCATTTCCACGGTATCGGAGAGCTATCTGCGCTTTGTCACCAGCGGGAAAATGACCGGCATCGACGCCTCGCTGGTCAATGCTTTTGCGGCTTTCTGCCACACCTCGCTGGCACATAATCAGCCTGACCGGTTCGGTTACCAGGAAGTTGAAGGGGCATTCATCTCCGACCTGGAAATGACCTTGCGGCTGGTGGCATTATTCCGCATCCGTTTTGAGCCGCAACTGCTGGACCGTGAAGAAAATTACCAGCGGGAACTGGCCGAACTGCAGCGGGCGATTGTTGATTACAATACCGGCCATGCTTATCTCGACAGCATCCGGCGGACTGTTTTCAACT
>JAADGW010000276.1 GCA_013152145.1 Deltaproteobacteria bacterium | reverse complement strand
CGCCTCTACCAGATGGAAGAGGAGGGCAGCCTGCTGTTCCCGGCGATGAATGTCAACGACGCCGTGACCAAGAGCAAGTTCGACAATGTCTACGGCTGCCGCCATTCGCTGGTCGATGGTATCATGCGTGCCACCGATGTGATGATCTCCGGTAAAGTCGCGGTGGTTTGCGGTTACGGCGACGTCGGCAAAGGCTGCTGCCAGTCGTTGCGTGGCCAGGGCGCCCGGGTGATCGTTACCGAGATCGACCCGATCTGCGCTCTGCAGGCGCTGATGGAAGGCTACGAAGTCAAGCGGGTGGAGGATGTCCTCGATTATGCCGATATCTATGTCACCACCACCGGTAACAAGGATGTTATCACGCTGGAGCATATGCGGCAGATGAAGAATAATGCCATTGTTGGTAATATCGGTCATTTCGACAACGAAATCGAAATGGCGGCAATGGAAAAGGCCGATGATGTGCGGCGCGAAAATATCAAGCCGCAGGTCGATCACTGGGTTTTCCCGGATGGGCACGGCGTCATTGTGCTGGCCGAAGGACGTTTGCTCAACCTGGGCTGCGCCACCGGTCACCCGAGTTTCGTCATGTCGAACTCTTTCACCAACCAGGTGATGGCGCAGATCGAACTGTTCCAGCACAGCGAAAACTACGCCAACAAGGTATACGTCCTGCCGAAGCAGCTGGATGAAAAGGTTGCCCGCCTGCATCTCGACAAGCTGGGCGCCAAGCTGACGGTTCTGACCGAGGAACAGTCCGGCTATCTGGGAATCCCGGTCGCCGGCCCCTATAAACCTGATACCTACCGTTATTAAGCGATTAAGCCACCACCCGAAAAGAGCCCGGTCAGGGGAACGCTGACCGGGCTCTTTTCGTCGAGATCCCCTTTTCTCAAGGGGGATTGAGGGGATTCCTATTCTTTAACGCTCAACAGCATCCAGACTCCCAGCATCAAAAAGATGACATTGGTCGTCCAAGCCGCCAGCAGCGGCGGCAGGGCACCGGCATAACCGAAGGCGGTAATCAGCGACTGCAGGATGAAGAAGACCACACCGATCCCCAGGCTCAGTCCGATCCCCAGGGCGATATTGCTGTTGCGGCCGCGTTGCAGGGCAAACGGAACGCCGAGAAATGCCATGATCAGGCAGGTGAACGGTGCCGCCAGGCGGTTGTACATGTCGACCCGCTGACGGGTGGTATCGATCCCCTCCCGGTCCAGTTTTTTAACCATTTTCAGTAGCTGGCGAAAATTCAATGCGCTGTTGAGATTTTTCTGCAGGGCAAAGTCGGCCGGCCGTTGATTGATCTCAATTATCTGGTTCCGTCGTATGCGGGTTTTCAGCAGATCGCCTGTGGTCGGATCGAAGCGCCGCTCCGTCAGCGACTTGGCCCGCCAGGAGCCGTTACGGTAAATGACGCTCGCAGCCTCCTGACGCAAGATGATTCTGGGGATTTGGTCAAGGGTGAAAATTGTCACGCCATGCAGCTCCCGCTGCTGCGGATCGGCCATCCGGATGTTGATAATACGATCTTTATCGCGGAACCAGATTTCGTTCCGTTTGAGGCTCATTTGTTGTTTGCCCTGCAGTTTGACCTCCAGCAGTTCATTCAGTGCCCGCGCATTTACAGGCACCACAAATTCATTCAGGCAGAGCAGCAGGATCGATAATCCTACGGCCAGCAGCATAAATGGCTGGATGATGCGCCAGAGGCTGACCCCGCAGGCGCGCATGGCGGTCACTTCGTTGGTTCGGCCAAGGGTGCCGAGGGTCAGCACCATCGTCATCAGAATCGCCAGCGGCAGAATCTGGACGAAGATGACGGGAATGCTGTTGAACAGATAGCTGAAGTAATCGCCCGTGGTTGCGTGGTGATTGATAAAATCACTGATTTTTTCAAAAAAGTCGATTAACAGGTAGATGCCGATAAAGGCGCTGCTGCTGAGCAGTAAAATCCGCAGAAAGTGTTTCAGCAGGAAACGGTTGAGAATTTTCATCGCCGTTGATCCTTTCGCTGAACACGTCTGCGGATGCTGTTTAAGATGGCTCCCGGCCGGCGGAACAGTCCCAGCGGCCGTTCGATCGCGGTGCGATGCAAAAAGTAACCGCCGCCGCAGATGAAACAGATGTTCGGTAGCCACAGGGCGACAGCGGGCGGGATCAGGCTTTTATCGGCGACCGTGTCGGCGATGCTGAGCAGCAGGTAATAACTCAGCGCAATACCCAATGCCAGGGCAAAACCGGCCCCCTTGCCGGAACGGTTCGATTGCAGTCCCAGGGGAACCCCGACCAGGGCGAACACCAGCGGAGCAAAGGCGATGGCGATCCGTTTGTGGATTTCGATAGCGAGCTTCAGTCGCCGCCCGTCCGTTGCGTCAGCGTAGGCACGGTTAATCTCCGTCCAGGAGAGTTCGCCGGTGGAGCGATGACGTTTTTTGTTCGGAGCCAGCTGTTTGCCGAGATCGAGATTGATGTCATAATTGCTGAACGAGATGATCTGGTAGGTCCTTTTCTTTTCCCCGGTCGGCTGGCGGTGGATGCTGCCGTTTTTCAGACGCAGGGTCAGGCTGTAATTTCCCGGATCCGGAATAAACTGTCCCTGTCGGGCGACGATGGTGGACGGGGTTTTCCCCTCGCGTTCGTCTGAAATGAAAACCCCCCGCATGATCCCCCGGCGATCATCCATCTCCCGGGTGTAGAGGACGAGACCATCGAAGTTGTCGTTGAATATGCCGGGCCGGATACCGATGCTGGCCCGGCTGGAGGCAATCTGAAACAGTTTGTTGCGAAACGCGGTTTTCCCGGCCGGTTCGACACTGGTGGTCAGCCAGGCGGTCAGAAGGGAGAATATGACTGCGAGCAGCAGCACCGGCTTGAGCAGAGAGTAGAGGCTGATACCGGAGGCTTTCAGTGCGATGAACTCGCTGTCGGCTGACAGCCGACCGAAGGCGAGCAGGATGCCGAGCAGAAAAGACAAGGGTACGGTGATGCTGAAAAAAGTCGGCAGCAGGTAGCTGAACAGCTGCAGAATTTCGCTCGTCGGGACCCCTTTACTGATGACCATCTCAGTGAGT
>JAADGW010000127.1 GCA_013152145.1 Deltaproteobacteria bacterium | reverse complement strand
ACTGTTCCAACGCGCTGAGCATCCGGGTCAGATCCTGAATCTTTTTACGGATATCCGTAATCTTCTCTTCGGTTTTCAGTTTCACCTCGGACCGGGATGCCGCAGGGTCGTGTTGCAGGGCCAGCAGTTCTCTGATTTCGTCCAGCGAAAAGCCAAGCGTCTGAGCCTGTTTGATAAACCTGAGCCGACCGGCGATCTCTGCCGGATAAATCCGATAATTGGCTTCCGTCCGCAACGGCTCCGCGAGCAGTCCGCGGCGTTCGTAAAACCTGATACTGTCGATGCTGACGGCGGCTTTTTTGGCCAGTTTTCCGATCGTTAATGTCTGAGGCATCCGGTTTCTCCTTTTTTTCGGGTGGTAATCCGCTGACTTTCCGGCTGATGTCTTAACCCTAAACTCTTGACCATGGTCCAATGTCAAGAGCAAAAAAAAACTTTTTTGCCTGAAGAATTGTCGACATGGACTGTTGAATATTCTTCATTTATTTGTAAGAAATCTGTTAACTGTTGGAATTTACAATATTCTACTGAGTAGCAAAGCAATTGGTGTGCCGATATTTGGTCCACAGAATTTTTCCGGGAAATAAAAAAACGAGGTGACTCTTCAGCGGGAGGGGCTCTGACAAGGTCAGGATAAAGCGGTAAAAGGTGATTTTCGGAATTTTGACTCTGAGCAACACCAAAACGATGTTGAAAAAATTTGCTGCAGATTCAGGAAATGACCATATATTTTCGAAATCGGCAGAAAGCCTTCTATCTCCAGTTCTTAAATGGCTCTCTCACCAGATTGGAATTGTAATAGCGGGGATCATCCGAGACCTCTTTACCGGCCCAGTCGGGCAGCGCAAACGCCTGATCCTCCGTCTCAAGCTCAATCTCCGCGAGCAACAGACCAGCATTAACCCCGTGAAATTCGTCAACTTCCCAGAGCCGCCCAGCATATTCAATCCGGTAGCGGGTCTTTTCGATCAGCGGCCGCAGACAAAGATTATCGAGCAGTTCAACCGCTTCTGCTGCGGGGATCGGATACTCGTATTCTGCCCGGCTGATCCCCACGGCTTTTCCCTTGATGGTCAGCTTGCCCCGCTCTCCCGCCAACCGCACCCGCACGGTTCGTTCCGGCTCGGTACACAGATATCCCTGTCGAAACAGAACCCCTGTTGCCGCATCACGCCATGAGTCGTTGACAACCAGAAATTTCCGCTCCACCTCAACCGCCATCATTCCTCCGTTTCAGCACCGGACCGCTTTTCGACGTCTGCTCCATTAAAGGGTTCGACAGGTCTGCTTATTCTTGAGAGCATACTGCTGATGATACTCTTCAGCGCGCCAGAATGGCCCTGCTGGGGTGATTTCCGTCACGATCAACTCGGAATATTTCCCAGAAGCAGCCAAGGCCGATTTTGACTGCTCGGCAATTTGACGTTGTTCATCACGATGATAGAAGATCGCGGATCGGTATTGGGTGCCGACATCCCACCCCTGAAAATTGAGGCAGGTCGGATTGTGCAGGTTCCAGAACCGTTCCAGCAGTTGCGCATAGCTGATCCGTGCCGGATCGAACTGGATATCGACCACCTCCGCGTGACCGGTTTCCCCGCTGCAGACCAACGGGTAGGTCGGATTTTCTGTCTCGCCGCCCATATAACCGACCGCTGTTTCGTGAACACCATCCAGAGTCCGGAAGGCCTCTTCCACCCCCCAGAAACAACCGGCGGCAAAGGTTGCTCGCTCCATCGTTTACTCCCGTTTCAACAGTTGCTGACCGACCCAGTAGCGGGAAAACTGCAACGCGGTCCGGCCGCAACGCTTACTTTTTTCATACGACCACTTCAGCGCTGCCTTACGTAACTCTTCATCCCATTCAACGACAATTCCACTCTCCCCGGCCAGTCTTGCCGAAATTTGCCGTACCAGTTCCAGGTATTGATCCTGAGTGAACAGATGGAATGGGACCCAGAGCCCGAAGCGATCCGCAAGTGAACTCTTTTCCTCGGCCCCTTCTCCGGCATGCAGTTCATTATTGACCATTTTAAAGCCAAGATTATCGGTTTCATACTCGGGCAACAGGTAGCGCCGGTTCGAGGTGACATAAAAACGGACATGTTCCGGAGCCGCATAAACCGAGCCGTCAAGGGCACTTTTCAGCATCTTGTAACTCGATTCACCGGCCTCGAAAGAGAGGTCGTCACACAGCAGGATAAAGCGATAATCCTGCCCGTTGATGGCGGCAAAAATTTCCGGCAGATGAACCAGGTCATCTTTATCCACCTGAATCACCCGCAACCCCTGCGCAGCATAAGCATTGAGCAGCGCCCGCACTAAAGTTGATTTGCCGGTGCCGCGAGTCCCCCAGAGCAGCACATTGTTACAGGGATAACCCTTGATGAACTGACGGGTGTTTTCGTCGAGAATCTGCTTCTGCCGATCGATGTCGAGCAGATCATCCAGTTGTACCGGATCAAGTTCATCAATCGGTTCCAGATAACCGGCAAAAGCCTGCCGTCGCCAGTTAGCCGCGTAGGTTCGGTTCCAGTCAACCGCACCGACCGCTTGCGGTAAAAGCTGCTCTACAGAAGCCAGCACTCGCCGCAGCTGATTTTTGAGATCTTCGTCGTCAAACATGATTAGTTTCCACCTTCATCTATTTTCCGAATAAAAAAACCTAACCGCTCGATACATTTCGCAAGACTTGGTGCATTCTCTGCGGCCATCGCTACCTGCCAGTTTTCCCGGACAAAAGAACAAAAATGCATATTGTACAATGGACCAATATGGGCACCGGCCGTTGGAACTATTTCCTCTATCAATCGACGACGGCGACTTTTCCGAACTATGCTAAAAAGACACTGTTTAGGATCAACTTCTTCTTCAGGGTCAAAAGGTACCTTTTCTTTCGCAACATTCAAAAAAGTGGAAAATCCTTCTCGATCCGCCATAAGCCAGGCCTCCACCTCACGTACCACCACTCTGAACAACATGGTTTCTGGGAGAGTGCCAATATTCCAGTTTTCTATAAGTGCCGGTGGACAGGGGTATTGATCCAGATCTGTCAGAACAATATGTGGATAAAAACGGCTTGCCCCCACATATTTTGGGAGACCTTTTTTGATTTTAGTATTGCCCCGCATCACACGACAGGTTGGTTTTCCCGTATAACCGACATGGGAGAGCAACCTCTGCATAACTGCCTCACTGAGGACATCCTCAACGATCACGTTCAGCACAACGCCCCCTCTCACGACCTGAACAGATTCAACTGATCGACTTTCCGCGGCCTGTTCTTCGGCAGCAGAACCTCTGATATGGTATAGCCGGCCGAGATAAGTTTTTGATCCTCTTTTGAGATCTCATGGGCAACGGTACCATCTTCAGTCGGTTCCAGACGAATCACCTCGCGCGCATCAATCGATCGATCTTCCAGCAATGCCTCACTGTGAGTGGTCACAAAAACCTGGCGGCGATATTTGGCCTGGCGCTGCATCCGCCACAGCAACGGGTGAATCTGACGAACAATATCTTCATTGAGGGAGAGCTCCGGTTCCTCCAGCAGTAAAAGAGAATCACCCTCTAATAATGACCACATGATACCGATCAGTCGCAATGTTCCATCAGAAAACTGGTCTTCCCTTTGCCAACCCGCATTAGGGCGCCAATGTTCATACAGGGCTTCCAAGTGTGGAGTTCCCCTGCTACCCCTTTCAAACTTAAGTTTGCGCATATTGGGGACACAAACCTTGAGAGCCTCTTCAATTTTATGCAGCCGAGCCAGCCGCACCCTCTCCGTTGTTTTGGCGATCCGTTCGA
>JAADGW010000193.1 GCA_013152145.1 Deltaproteobacteria bacterium | reverse complement strand
GCTGCTCGACAAGCAGGTGCTCATGGCCCCCGATTGTGTCGGCGAAAACATTGAGCTGCTCTCTCGACAACTGGCCGCAGGTAGCGTCATGCTGCTGGAGAATGTACGCTTTCATCAGGGCGAAACCGCGAATGATCCGCAATTTGCCGCGCAACTGGCAAAACTGGCCGACATTTATGTCAACGACGCCTTCGGTACCGCCCACCGCGCCCACGCTTCGACCGAAGGGGTCGCCCGGCTGCTGAAACCGGCGGTCGCGGGCTACCTGATGGAGAAAGAACTGAAATATCTCGGCGGCGCACTGGCTGACCCCAAACACCCGTTTGTTGCTATTCTCGGCGGCGCCAAGGTCAGTGACAAGATCACCGTGATCGAAAACCTGCTCAGCAAGGTCGACACGATCCTGATCGGCGGCGGCATGGCCTACACCTTTTTGAAAGCTCAGGGGTTTGAGATCGGCACCTCGCTGGTGGAGGAAGATCGGCTGGAACTGGCTGGTGAGCTGCTGCAAAAAGCCGAATCGAGCGGAGTCGAGTTCCTGCTGCCGGTCGACCACTTGGTGACCGCCACCTTTGCCGCCGACAGTCCGGCCGAAATCTGTCGTAACGAAAACTTTCCGGCCGATAAAATGGGACTCGACATCGGTCCCGAGTCGATCAAGCTTTACGCACAAAAAGTTGCCACCGCACAGACTGTCGTCTGGAACGGACCGATGGGGGTTTTTGAATTTGAGGCTTATGCCAAGGGCACTTTTGCCATTGCCGAAGCCCTGGCAACGACCGATTGTCTGTCAATTATCGGCGGCGGTGACTCGGTTGCCGCGGTCAACAAAGCAAACCTGCAGGATAAAATGACCCACATTTCAACCGGCGGCGGCGCATCCCTGGAATTTCTCGACTCTGCCCGGAGTTGAGGCCTTGACCGATAAATAATCGTAAACCGTTCAGCAGGATGGCCTCGGGGTGCCCACTTCAAGGGTGTCTGTCGCCCGGATGGCGACAGTCAAGCCCCATGGATGGGTTCACGCGGTCCTTGGAGTGGGCAGCGCGAGGCCATCCATCGCGCTGCTGAATAGTTACAAATAATCTAGAGGAGGGATAAAATGCGCAAACCACTGATTGCCGGAAACTGGAAACTGCACAAAACCATCAGTGAGGCCTGTGAACTGTCTACGACACTGGCAAAAGAACTGGCGGACGTTGACGATGTCGACATCGTCGTGGCCCCGGTTTTTACCGCCCTGAGTTCGGTCGCGGCAACACTTGAAGGCTCGCCGGTAAAACTGGCGGCCCAGAATTGTTACCCCGCAGAGACCGGGGCCTTTACCGGTGAAGTTTCGCCACTGCTGTTGAAAGACGCCGGCTGCGACTATGTCATTATCGGCCATTCAGAGCGCCGCCAGCTGCTGGAAGAGGGCGACGCCTTTATCAACCAGAAGATCATCAAAGCACTGGAAACCGGGCTGAAGCCGATCCTCTGTATCGGAGAAACCCTGCAGGAGCGGGAAACCGACCAGATGCTGGAGGTATTAACCACCCAGATTAAAGCCGGCCAACCTGTCGGCAACTCACATGGCCGATCTGGTCATCGCCTACGAACCGATCTGGGCGATCGGTACCGGTAAAACCGCCAGCACCGAACAAGCACAGGAAGCCCACTCGTTTATTCGCGGACTGTTACAGGGGCTGTTCACCCCGGACGTCGCACTCGCCACCCGCATCCTCTACGGCGGCAGTGTCAAGCCGAATAACGTCGATGGGTTGATGGCGATGGACGATATCGACGGCGCCTTGGTCGGTGGCGCCAGCTTGAAGGCGGAAGAGTTCATCCGGATTGTAAAATTCAAGTAACTCTTCAGCCGGATGGCCGCTGAATAATGATAAATTCAACAACTCTTGACGCAGAGCCGGAGAGAAGAGCAAAATCTGAAAGCGGGTTTGGCTTTATAGATTAGCCACCAAGGCACCAGGAGCACCAAGAATCCCGGGCGACGAAGATCAGCACTTTGATACCAATAATGCCTTACTTGGTGTCTTTGTGCCTTGGTGGCGAAAAAAGTTCCCCGCCCGTTACTCCGTCAATAGCTCTGTCCGCCGATCAGTTCAAGCAGTTCTGCGGTTTTTTCCTTCATCAGCGCAGCATTCCCACGCGACTCAACATTCAAGCGAATCACCGGTTCGGTATTCGATTGTCTGAGATTGAAACGCCATTGCCCCATGTCCAAGCTCAAGCCGTCGGTACAGTCGACAGCCCGGGCCCGTGGCTCAAACTTCGCGCGGATATCCGCTATCACCTGCGCGGAATCCTCAACCCGGCGGTTGATTTCACCACTGGTCGGAAATGCCGCGACACGATCCGCCACCAACGCCGAAAGCGGCAGACCGGTTTTGCTCAATAACGCGACAACCATCAACCAAGGGATCATACCGCTGTCGCAATAGGCAAATTCACGAAAGTAATGGTGGGCGCTCATCTCACCACCATAAATTGCATTTTCACGGCGCATCCGCTCCTTGATAAAAGCATGGCCGGTCTTGCTCTGCACCGGCTGCCCGCCGGCCCGTTCAACAATGTCGATGGTATTCCAAGTCAGACGTGGGTCGTGAATGATCTTCTCTCCCGGATACCGGCTGAGGAGAGCCTCACTCAGCAGCCCGACAATATAGTATCCCTCGATAAAATTGCCCTTTTCATCGAAGAAAAAACAACGATCAAAATCACCATCCCAGGCAATCCCGAGATCCGCTCTGTTTTTCAGTACGGCATCACGCGTGATTGAACGATTTTCCGGCAACAACGGATTCGGTATTCCATTCGGAAAGGTTCCATCCGGCTGATGGCAGACCTTCACCACCTGCAACGGCAGATGTTTTTCCAGCAGGTCGATAATTGGTCCGGCACAACCGTTACCGGCATTAAAAACAACTTTCAACGGCTTGATGGCTGTGGCGTCGAGGTAAGACAGCAGATGTTCAATGTACTGGTCTTTAAAAGAGACAGCCGTAATTTTCCCAAGCCGATCTGCCGAAACAAACTCCCCTTTTTCCGCCAGTTGACGAATCGTCTGCAGGCCGGTGTCGCCACTGATCGGTTTGGAATCTTCCCGGACCAGTTTCATGCCGTTGTAATCGATCGGATTGTGACTGGCAGTGACCATGATGCCGCCATCAGTTTTTTGGCTGAAAGTCGCGTGATAGATTTCTTCAGTGCCGCACAGGCCGATATCGAGAACGTCCGCGCCCCCTTCACATAAACCGTTTGCCAAAGCCTGCGTCAACACCTCGCTCGACAGGCGGATATCTCGACCGACGACAACGGTTTTCGGCTGCAAAAACTCCGCATAGGCCCGACCGATCCGCCAGGCAACATCTTCATTCAACTGATCCGGTAAACGGCCGCGAATATCATAGGCCTTGAAACAGGAGAGGTTCATTATTTCGACTCCTTTCCAGCCTTGCGGCCGTAGTTATCATCCAGTCGGACAATATCATCTTCGCCCAGATAGCTGCCGGACTGAACTTCAATTATTTCAAGCGGAATCTGGCCCGGATTTTCCAGCCTGTGAACTTCACCAAGCGGGATATAGGTCGATTGGTTTTCTGCCAACAGCAGAATTTTATCACCACAGGTCACTTTGGCGGTCCCCTTTACCACCACCCAATGCTCGGCACGATGATGATGTTTCTGTAACGACAGGCTGGCACCAGGATTGACGGTAATCCGCTTGACCTGAAAACGCTCACCGACATCGATCCCCTCGTAAGCCCCCCAGGGACAATTAACGCGACGATGCAACAATGCTTCCGGCCGTTGCTGCCGCTTGAGCTGCTGCACAATCTCTTTGACATTCTGAACCTTGTCACGCTGTGCCACCAATACCGCATCTGCAGTTTCGACAACGATGAGATCAGCAACCCCGACTGCGGCAACCAGACGATTGGTGGCGTGCAAATAACAATTGTTGGCATCCTCAGTCAGGACATCGCCGATCAGGACATTGCCAACCGTATCCTTTTCATGTACACCCCAAAGAGCCGACCAGGCACCGATATCATTCCAACCGGCATCCAGCGGCAAAACCACGGCCGCATCAGTCTTTTCCATCACTGCATAGTCTATTGATTCAGCCGGACAGGCCGCAAATGAATCACTTTCCAAGCGTTGGAAATCAAGATCGCCGACCAAGGTCTGAAACGCATGTTGACAGGCTGACAGGATATCCGGCCGATACTTTTCCAGTTCCGCAAGATAACGACTGGCCCTGAACAGGAACATGCCACTGTTCCAATAATACTGGCCGGAAGCGACATATCGCTGTGCGGTCGGGAAATCAGGTTTTTCGACAAACTCCGCCACCGGAAACGCACAACTGCCGGCCAACGGTTGATCGGCAGCTTTAATATAACCGTACCCGGTTTCTGCAGCATCCGGAACGATGCCGAAAGTGACCAGAGAACCAGCTGCCGCCAAATGTGAGCCGGCCTCTACCGCAACCAGAAATGCATCAACATCGCGGATCAAGTGATCTGCCGGGAGAATCAATAATAATGGATATCATCCCCATCGGCCTGCGCTTGTAATGCAGCAACGGCAACTGCCGGGGCCGTATTGCGGCCACAAGGCTCCAGAATGATCGATTTCGGTCCAATCTCAAGCTGTCGCAACTGTTCGGCGACCATAAACCGGTGGCTTTCGTTACAGACCACCATCGGTTTACCGAGATCTGCGATACCCGCCAGACGCAGAACCGTTTCCTGCAACATGGTTTTATCACTGATCAGCGGCAAAAGCTGTTTCGGGTAGCCCTCACGGGAAAGCGGCCACAGACGTGTCCCGGCGCCGCCGGACAAAATAACCGGTAAAAGCATTTATGCCCTCCTGAAAAAATAGTCATCCGCTTTATCAGCGGGTCAGCCGCCATCATACAAGAGCACAGACCTGCAGCAAGAAAAAAGAGAGGATATTCTGCGAAACTGTTTTCAAAACAGATAATGCCAGAGCAGATCAAGGCGGCCCCTGCGGATCAAAGCCTGCCCGGAGAAACGCATGACTTGTCGGACTTTCTCGCGATGTCCGGGATGATAACAATGGACGTGGCAATGCTTGCAGGAAGGTTTATCCGTGAGCGGACATTTCAGCCGTCTGTCGATGGCGTACTGCAGGAAATCACGACATTCTGTACAGTACCGGTAACGCTGCAACTTCGCCAGATTTGGTGGCAGGGAGCTTAGCGGTTCACGCACCGCAGCATGATGAGCGGAACAATAAACCGATGTAAAGAGCGCCAGAATTTTCAGATCCTTGCGCTCTTTGCGGGTCAACGTGGGGTGATCTTGCAGACTGGTCATAGAAACAGGTTAAAGGGTCCCGATAGTCAACGCTTTGATGCAGGTCAAAGTAAAAGAGTAACTATTCAGCAGGATGGCCTCGGGTTGCCCACTTCAAGGGTGTCTGTCGCCGGGATGGCGACAGTCAAGCCCCATGGATGGGTTCATGCGGCCCTTGGAGTGGGCAGCGCGAGGCCATCCACCGCGCTGCTGAATCGTTACAAAAAGTTAAGGATTGAGAATGTTATTCCGCGACTGATAATAATCATGAATGCTAATTTCACCGCGACTGCGCTGCTGACGGATGCGCTGTAACTCGGCCTTTTCCACCCCGGAAAATTGAATCTGTTCCGGGACCTCATAGTCATCATACAGATACAGCTTGCGCCGCCAGGCAACAAACAGGCGTGCGCCATCCTCACTGAAACGCCCCTTGGAGCCGAAAGGCAGGGTCAACTGCAAACGCCCGTCCGCATAAACCTTGCCGTCAATAAAAAATAATGCGCTGTGCGGAGCGGCCTGCAAAAACTCTCCCGGTGTTTGCCAGCTGGACAGAACCTCCTTTTTCCAGGGGTTCATATATTGTACCTGCCGGTGACCGACCGGGAGCAACAGCGTTTCGGCATCTGCCGCCAGGAACGCTTCCGTTTGACGGTTGCCGGTTTCAGTCAGGAACCGCTCTTTGCCACTCAAAAGATTATACAGAATCAGTTCGCTCCGCCCATCGGCGGTTGGCAAATCAAGATAACGGTTGTAGACCAGCTCGTCCTTTAACGGTGACAGATCGAAATGATGCTGGACCACAAGCTTCCCGGCGGCGGCACGGGAGCGGAAACGTTTCCGGTAAAGCGGAATTCTTTCCACGTCCCATCTACCATCCCAGATCAACAGACTGGCCCGAATCAGCACCACATCATCTTTATTTTCAACCGTCTGCGCCATCGCCAGCAAACGTCCATCAGTCAACCAGGCAAGATCAGTGATCTGTTCATCAACCAGAACCTGCGATCGCTCAGCAGCAGTCGAGGTCAAACGAACCAGGCGGGTCTTTTCCGCCTCACGAAAGGCAGCCACCAGTGAGCGACCGTCCGGCGCCCAGATCAGTGCTTCGGGGGAATCGTAGGTCAGACGTTGCTGGTAACGATCAGTCAACCGTAAAATGTTCAACCCGTCAGCCACATAGGCAAGCATTTCGCCATCCGGCCTCACAGCGAACAGTTCAGCATCACTCAACTCAACCAGCTGGCGCGATTCGGGAAGACTTGGGAACAGGGTGGAGGTAAGTGAACAACCGGAGCTGAAAAGCAGACCCAAAAACAGCAGGAAACGCATCGGACTCATCCGACTTCCTTGTAGCTGTCCGCCAACTCGAGCAGCCGCTCGACATCCAGGATCTCGATCGTTTTCCCCTGAACAGAGATAATCTCCTCATCAGACAGCTTCCGGAAGGTGCGAGACAGCGTCTCACTGACCGTGCCGAGATTCGAGGCCAACTGGGTTTTCGAGAAGGGTAAGGTGACGCTCGGCTTCTCCTCCCCACCGATCTCCGCCAGATAACGAGCCAGCCGTGCCGGCACATCACGGAAGGTCAGATCCTCAATCTGCGTGGTGAACTGACGTAAAAATTTCGACAGCCCCCCGATCATGTTGATCGCGATCTGTGAATGCTGATGCAGTAATTCAAGAAATTCGTGTTTCGGAAAGAACAGCAGGCGCGACGATTCGAGCGGCTCGGCAAAAGCGGGGTAACAGCCATCGGCAAATATCGCCGCTTCGGCAAAGGTGTTGCCGGGCAGAACAATATGCAGAATCCGTTCTTTCCCCTCCGGCGAAAGCTTATAGATCTTCACCCTGCCCGAAGCAACAACATAAAAACCGCTCGCATCCTCCCCCTGCTCAAACAGAATCTCGCCCCGTGAATAATTACGCAAACGGCAGACGGTAGAGAGAAGTTCCAGGTCGGCGTCGGTAACACCGGAGAATAAGTGGCATTTTCGTATTGTTTGTTGTAATTGCATATGACGATATGACGAAGTTAACAAAAACCGGTCTGGAGCGCAAAAAATAAAACAAAAAACTATTAGCATTCAACCCGTTTTTTGCTAGGATACCCCCTAATGAAAAGAGAAAAAAATGACTAAGTCCCTGTATAATATACTTCTCGTCCTTATTATCCTTCTGGCAGCAGGCTCCCCGGCGTTCAGTCAGGATGTGACCCTGTCCTGGGATGCCAGTCCCACGGCTGGTGTCGTCGGATACAAAGTCTATTATAAACCAAATAACTCAACCCTTCCTTTCGACGGCAGTGGCGCCAATGAAGGTTTATCACCGCTCGATGTCGGTGACCAATTGACCGCAACCCTGACCGGCCTGGCGGACAACAGTATCTATTATTTTGCTGTCACCGCTTATGATGCTGCCGGCAACGAAAGTTCGTTTTCAAATATTGTCACCAACAGCTGGGTTCCGGAGCTGCTGTCTCCGGCTAATCAAGCGGTTGACGAGCCGGTTCCGGCGACTTTCCGCTGGTCGACAGAACCGACCGGGTTGCCGATAAACTACACTCTTTACTATGGTACCGATTCCGGGCTTGTCACAACAGCAGGAATTCTCAGCAAAACAACGCCACCTCCCTCGCCTCCTCTTTCACCTGAAGCTATCATCATAATGCTGATTGCCCTGGCCCTGTTGCTGGCCGTCAGCCGACGAACCCCGTTACGACGCAGGTTGACCCTGGCCGGAGGAATCCTGGCAGCCGCTATTGTCGTCAGCGCCTGTGGCGGAGGCGGAGGCGGAGGAGAAACAAGCAGCACGAAAGCATCCACGGAAGCCCCCAACACCTCGGCAACGGTTTACGCCGTCGACAAAGGCAGCAGTGATTATCATCAAGCCTACGATCTGCTCCCCGAGACCACCTACTACTGGAAGGTCATCGGCGTAAACGCCAACGATCAGACACAGACCTATTCGAGTACCGTCGCCAGTTTTACAAC
>JAADGW010000282.1 GCA_013152145.1 Deltaproteobacteria bacterium | reverse complement strand
GGGACAGCGACCGTCTGCAGCCGGTCTGGGAGATGACCGCCAAGTACGGTATTCCCTACTTCAGCAACTTCATTAATTCCGATATGGATCCGGAGGACGCTCGCTCAATGTGCTGTCGGTTGCGGCTTGACAACCGGGAATTGCGTCGCCGCGGCGGCGGCCTGTTCGGCTCCAACCCACTGACCGGTTCGATCGGCGTGGTCACCATCAATCTGCCGCGGGCCGCCTATCAGGCGGACTCAAGGAACAATTTTTTTGCGAAGATCAGTTCTCTGATGAAGCTGGCGTTTGAATCGCTGGAGTTGAAGCGCAAGCAGCTGGAACGGCCTGACCGAGGAGGGGCTTTATCCCTACAGCAAATTTTATTTGTCAGCGATCCGCGAACGCAGTGGCAGTTTCTGGAACAACCATTTTTCCACCATCGGCCTGATCGGTATGAATGAGGCTTGCCTCAACCTGACCGGCGGCGGGATCGAGACTGAAGAGGGGCAGTCTCTGGCCACGTCGACCCTGGAGTTCATGCGTAAGCAGCTGGAGGCATTCCAGGAGCAGACCGGCCATCTTTACAACCTTGAGGCGACCCCCGCCGAGGGGACCAGCTTTCGTCTCGCCAACCGCGATCGGCAGAGTTTCCCCGATATCATCACTGCCGGAACCGATGAACCTTACTACACCAATTCGACCCAGCTGCCGGTCGGGACCACCGAGGATATTTTTGAAGCTCTCAATCATCAGGACAGTTTGCAGACGCTCTATACCGGCGGCACCGTGTTCCACGGTTTCCTCGGCGAACGGCTGGAGGACTGGCGCAGTGCCCGGCTGCTGGTGAAGCGGATCGCCGAGAACTTCCATCTGCCCTATTTCACTCTCAGCCCGACCTTTACCATCTGCCCGGTGCATGGCTACATCAGCGGCGAATATTTTGCCTGTCCCCACCAGCATCCGGGGCAGGCAGCTTGACTTACACCCGAAATGAGAAGCGAGGAGGATTTAAGTATGGCGACCAAGTGTGACGCAAAAACTGAAGTTTATTCACGTGTCTGTGGTTTTTTTCGGCCGGTACAACAGTGGAATCGCGGTAAGAAGGAGGAGTTTAAAGATCGCTCCGAATACAAGCTGAACAGTCAGGAGCAGAAAAACTGAAAGCAATATCGATCAAGGGTTTTCAGGGGACCAGTCTGCTCGATTTTCCGGGCCGGGTTGCTTCGCTGGTTTTTACCGGCGGCTGTAACCTGACCTGCCCTTTCTGTCATAACCCGGGGTTGGTTCTCAACCCGGGGGACTTCCCTGATTTTCCCGTCAGCGAGTTGCTGGCAGACCTGCGTAAGCGCAAGGCGTTTATCGATGGGGTTGTCGTGTCGGGCGGAGAACCGACCCTCGATGCCGGTCTGCCAGCGTTTTTACGGCAACTCAGGGAACTTGGCTTACAGATCAAGCTGGACACCAATGGTCTGTTGCCGGAGGTTATTGCGCTGCTGCTCGAAGAGCGCCTGCTCGACTATCTGGCGATCGATATCAAAACCACGCCGCAGCGCTATGGTGAGCTGCATCCACAACCGGTGGCAACGGCGGCGTTACAGCGTTGTGTTGAGCTGGCCAAAGGGGCCGATATCGAGGTTGAGTTCCGGACCACCTGTGTCCCGCAGCTGGTCGATAGTGCCGAAATCGATCAGCTGGGTGAACTGCTGCGCGGGGCTCGACTCTGGGTGCTGCAGCAGTTTATCCCCGGGCATTCGTTGCAGTCCGATTGGCAGCAACACGCAACTTATACGCCGGGCCAGCTGGAAGAACTCAGTTGCCGGGCGGAAAATTATGTTGATCGGGTTCAGTTACGCGGGATATGAGTTTGAGTCTGTCAGCCGAAAGGTCAAAAGCAGATCCGTCCCCTTTTCGTTTTTGTCCGGTGTGATACCCGCACCTCGTCAATCCCATCACCGGTTACTTGAACCGCATTTTGTGGCAGAGCAGACAGCGGTTTTTCGGTGGGTGGTCTTTTGGAAAGGGGACGCCGTCGGCGTTGTGGCAGTCGAGGCAGAATTTCTCGGCGGCTTTTTTGCCATCCTTTTTGACGATGGTGTAAAAGCGCAGGTGATCTTGATCCCTGGGGACCCGAGTGGTGCTCTCCTCCGGCGCCATCCAGAGGACAACGATGATCAACAGCCCTCCCAGCAGTAACAGAATATCCCGTTTATTCATGCAGTGATCTCCAGATAAAAGGTTGAGCCGCAACCGATTCGAGCGTGGCGGAAACTTGAGTTGTCGACTCCAGATTCTGCTACAAGGCGGGGTGGTTGGTCAATCCCATGGGTGATTATTCCGAGTAACTATTCAGCAGCGTGAGGCCATCCTGCTGAATAGTTACTATTCCGATTTGATAAACAGCAGGTAAATAAACAGACCGACAATGATGGCACCGCCGCCGACAATGATGTAGATCCCGCCACTTTCAACCCCTTTTAAACCAACTCCCCGGGCAACCGTCCAGGAGAGGGCCAGGGTGAAACCGCCGACCCCGACAATAAAGGCCGAAATAGCCCGCATGCCGAGAAAATAAGTGATCAGCACCGTTGCCGCAAAGCCGCCGAGAAACCAGGGGTTGGTGCTCAGGTCGGCAACATTCCAGCTTTCCAGCTGATGCATGATATGATCAGTGCGAAAGTTGGTCATGAACTCTTTAAAATCAACCCAGGTCATAAGCCGTTCCCCGATTCCGTTTTATCGCTGTGACAGCGCTGGTGAACAATATGAGCAGACTAGCAGATTTTCCGCACAAGATAAATTGCTAAAAGCCCGTAAATCTTGACTTTGCCCGGTAGCTTCACTAGGATGACGCCCTCGGTTCGGCAGGCTTTCGGCCTTTTTGTATCGGGATACATATCCTGTTCACAGCGTTCTGTTCTGGAGTCTTTGTGTTACATCGAGCGATCGGGATCTTCGATTCCGGGGTCGGCGGTTTGACTGTCTGCAAGGAAATTATTCGACAACTGCCGGGAGAAAATCTTATCTATCTGGGCGATACGGCCCGCGTGCCTTACGGCACCAAAAGTGCTGAAACTGTGAAACAGTACGCTCTTGAGGCGGCCGGATTTCTGGTCGACCGGGGGATCAAGCTGCTGGTGGTTGCCTGTAACACCGCCTCGGCAGTGGCTCTGCCGGCACTGCGGGAGCGCTTTCAGTTACCGGTGATCGGGGTGATCGAACCGGGTGCGCGGCGCACTGTCGGCAGCCGCAACCGCCGGATCGGCGTGATCGGGACCGAGGGGACGATCAACAGCGGTCGTTATGAAGAGGCGATCTGTGCCCTGTTGCCGGAGGCGCTGGTTTTTACCGTCGCCTGTCCGTTGTTTGTTCCGTTGGCGGAGGAGGGCTGGGCCGACCATGAAGTGGCCCGGTTGACCTGTCGTGAATACCTGCGGCCG
>JAADGW010000034.1 GCA_013152145.1 Deltaproteobacteria bacterium | reverse complement strand
GCAGCTTGGCCAGCTGCAGCCCGAGCAGGCCGAGCGGCCCGGGCGTCGAGATATAGACCTCATCCGGATTGAAGGCGTAGACCGCCTTTAACGTCCGCAGGACCGATGGCACATTGATCGTCAGTTGTTCATAGTGCGGCAGGCGGAAAGAGTGTAGCGGCGGCACCAGCAGGGTCGATTGCGGCAGATCGGCACTGAGCTGATCATCGCCGAGGCTGGCCATCACGCGGATATCGTAACCCTTTTCTTCGGCCAGCCGAGCGATGGTCTGCAGGGTCATCGAGACCCCGTTCAGATCGGTCAGGGTGTCGGTCAGCCAGAGAATCCGTTTGGGGCGTGTCCGGCTCTGCTTGCCGAGGCTCTGCTCAAGGCGATTGAGTAATTGGCGATCACCGAACATGTGGCGGAAGGACGAGAAGAAGGGCACCGACAAAAAAATTCCCGGGATGGCGGAAGAGAGCCCCTGGATTATTTCGAGGATATCCAGTTCTTCGATGTTCGAGGTCAGCGGTTCCAGCAGCGACCGAAAATACTGATCGGAGATATCGCTGATGCAGTCATAGAGCAGGTCGAGCCGGGAATCGATGTCATGCTGGTCGAGGGTCCGGCCGGTTTCGATCAGTTTGACAATGCTTTGATAAATGCAGTTGTCCTTCTGCGACTTCATTTTGCTTAAGCGGATCCGATCTTTCAGGCCCAACTTCTTTTCGCTGAACAGATAACGGGTCAGATCGCTGATCGTCGACTGGGCAAACGGAGTACTTTTGTGCTGTGAAAAATCGTAGGCAATTTTATAAATGGCAAACGTCAGACCCTGAAAATCATTCTGTCGGCCCTGCGGCTGCATCCGCCTTTTTTTCAGCTGTTGAAGAAATTCAGCCGGGGAATCGGCCTGCGATTCGGTACAGGTTTTGCCGACAAAAAAACCGGCATGATCGTCGGAACCGCCGGTCAGACCTTTGCACCAGGGGGCAAGTCCCCAGGGGTCGATCCCGTGCTTCTCCTGTAGTCGGGCGATATCTTCGGGTGTCAGCCCGAGCAGGATCTGGGAAAGAACATCGTTGTGCATGCTGCTGCGACTGCCGTTACGACCTTCGAAATTGTTGAACAGCAGGATCAGTTTTTCCAGATGTTCAAGAGTCAACCGGTGGTTGATCGAATAGGTGGCATGGGCGACCACGCAGGGCAGATCCTGCTCACGCAGGTAATCGCGGAGCTGGTAGATGTTCAGGCGTAAGGCCTGAATTGCGGTGAACTGATCCCGGTTCAGACCATAAACGAGGATATGGACCTTGCAGCCGTCTTCCGGAAAATAGGCTGTCGATTCGACCCCGGTAAAACAGTAGAGCGGGTACCTTTCCGCCAGCTCCAGGGAGGCGGCAATCCGGTTGTGGTCAGTGATGGTGACAAAATCCATCCCGCGGCTGCGGGCCAGCCGGTAAATGGTTTCCGGCTCCGTATAGGATTCCGCGGCGCCCAGGCGTTGCAGGAACCATTCTGCCGGGTGGTTGGAATATTTCGAATGAACGTGCAGATCAACTCTCGCCATCTTTTTCTCCTGTTGTTTCCACTGATTATGGCCAGTCCGGTTAGATTTGGATGAAGGGTCGGTCAGAAATCAGTTGTTTGTTGCGGGGTAACTATTCAGCAGCGCGAGGCCATCCGGCTGAATAGTTACGTTGCGGGTCGCTTTTTATCCGTTTCTGACAAACCGATAACAGAACCGCAACATTGCTCCGGCAGTCTCTGTCTCAGCTTGAGTCGAGGGAGGTCTGTTTGGAAACATTGAGTAATTTGCAGGTTGTAGCGTTGGAAAAAGGACACATCAAAAGACCGACCGGTCCTGATGAGTGCTTTGCCGCCCTGGGGATCACGCTTGAAAAAGGAGCCCCGCTCGAAGGGCTGCCTTTTGTCGGTGACGATATTACCGCCGGTTCAGAATCGGAACTGCAGGCGGTTGTTATCGGCAATCGGGATAAAGTTGATCTGCCGATGACGATCGAGGAATCCCGCTATTTTGCCAACCTGCAACGGCGTACCCGGGCCGGAGAAACCTCCCGGCACCGCTTGCAGGAGTTGCAGGAGTATCTTGCTGATGCTGACCATCGGGCTTGGGAAAACAGCTGGGTCCGTTTTCCCCGGCGGTATCTTTCCCGCTATGCGTTGAAAATCTTCAAACGTGATCTGCTGGCCGACAAACAACAACCGGCCGACGGCCAGCGTAACGATCTGGTCCGCTTTCAATTTACCGGCCCCAGAGGCACCCCCTGCCTCCGGGTGCCGGTCAGTTATCTGATCAAGCTGGCCCTGGCCGACCTGATCGGCAATCAAGGTCCCCTCGATTCCCTGTTGAACCGTACCGGCGAAAGTCTCCTCGACCATTATCTCAACGACAACAGTTCGCCGGAAACCTTCTCCTTTCATGTCGCGGCGCTGTCACCGAAGAACGGCATGGGGGCGGAACTGGCGAAGGAGTCGGCCAAACGTTTTCTGTTCACCCAGCTGCTCATCCGCTATGCCAATCTCAACTTCGGCCTGCTGGAAACCGGGCAGGAGGCGCGGGTCTATTTTGCTCCCCATCCGCCGCTGCGCCAGAAGCAGCTCAACGGTCTGATCCCCGATGCCTTTTATCGTCACCTGTTCATGAGCCCCTGTCTGTCCGGTTGGGATAAAGGGGAAGACAAGCATCGCTACATGCAGCTCTGCCATCAGGTTTTAAGCCGCAGCCAGCTCAACGCGGTCGCCAAACTGCGCGATGCCGGAATCATCACCAACAACCTGGTGGTGCTGCCGAATGTTTCCAATACCAGCCTGGCCAACAACGGAGTGCATATCAGCCTCGGCAGTAAAATATTGACCGCTGCCTGCCGGGCGGACAGCGGTTTCACTGCTGCCCATGAAAAGTATCTCGGCGACCTGGCCTGTAAAATCATGGAGCACTTTCTGCCGCTGTTTGTCGGGACCTACAGTGCAGCGCCGTACCGGCTTGAATTTGCCGATTTCCACCCCGAACGGGCGCTCGGCTTTTTACCGCACGAGCTTGACTTTACCCATCTGCGGATGCTCTGGCGACGTTGGAAAAAGAAGGCCAGCCTGTC
>JAADGW010000023.1 GCA_013152145.1 Deltaproteobacteria bacterium | reverse complement strand
CGGCGCCCCTGTCCCAGGGTGGTCGATATGGTATAGAGCCAGCTCGGACCGGGGGAGATGGCGATCAGCAGGCTGACGGTTAAAAAAGCGAACAGGGTGGTCGAATTGATCATGATGGGATCCGTTACAGAGGAACTTTTTATGGGGCGACGGTGGGATTTCCTTTGTCAAGCCAAGAAAGAATCCCCTTGCGGACATTGTAAATAGTCTTGTAGCCGACCTGCTGGTCCAGGAACTTACTGACGACACCGGAGCGGTGACCGGTCCGGCAGATCAGGATAAGCGGGTCATTTTTGCCGGCAATCGGGGCCAGTTCGGCCAGCCAGGCGCGCGCATCGTAGCTGCCGTCGGCAGCAAAAAAAGTCAGCAGATGACTCCCTTTGATAACCCCGGTTTCGGTCCATTCCGGTGCGGTGCGGACATCAACCAGGGGAACCTGCTGGGCCAGCAGCTTTTGCAGCTGGGTGTTGTCAATATCAATGATTTTGGCTTGTACCGCAGCGGGAAGCAGGAGCAGCGACAAGAGCAGCAATAGTTTGATTTTCATTTTTCGGTCCTTTTCAAGCAATCTCAGGCAATCCGTTCAACTCTACACTAGCCTATCTGTCGACTTCAGTTCAAGGGCCGACGGTTTAACGACCGGTTCGTCACGGATTCCCGCTTGGCAAATAAACCATTGTTCCGCTAAGCTGAGGAGAACTGACAAGGAGGCCTGCATGCCGGAGTTTGATAAGATGATGACCCGTGGCGGTGACCGGGGAGAAACCAGCCTGGTCGATGGCAGTCGGGTGGCAAAGTGTTCTCAGCGGGTAAATGTTTACGGGACCGTTGATGAGTTGAACTCGGTGCTGGGGATGGTTCGCTGCGAGGAGCTGCCCGATGATCTGAACGAAAAGTTGTTGCAATTGCAGAATGAGTTGTTCGACCTGGGCTGTGAGCTGGCCACCCCGGCCGACAGTGAGTTTGCCGGACAGATTCCCACGGTCTGTCAATCTCAGGTTGAGCTGTTGGAGGGCTGGTTGCAGGACGCCGAGCGGCAGCTGCAACCGATCCGTAATTTTATCCTGCCCGGCGGCAGCCGGGCCGCAGCCACCCTGCACCTGGCACGGACCGTTACCCGGCGCTGCGAACGGGAGCTGGTCGCCCTGATCGCTGATGGGACAACGGTTAATCCTTGCTGTCTGAAGTTTTTAAATCGTCTCTCCGATCTCTGCTTTGTCTGGGCGCGGCTGTGTAATGATCGGGGCCGGGCCGATATCTGCTGGCAGCCGGGACCACATCGCTGAGCGACCGGCGCATAGCGAGGGGAACGGGTCGAAGGGTGCAATGAGGTGGTCCCGTATGAAATCAGTGCAGCACTTCCGGACGGTAACCCTCCTCTTCAAGGATCAGCAGGAGTCGCTGAATGTGGGTCGGGCCGCGGGTTTCCAGCTCGAGGATCACTTCGGCTTCACCCAGTGGCAAAGAGGATTTCAGCCGGTCGTGGCTGACCTGAAAGATGTTGGCGCCGAGCCGGCTGAGAACGCCGGTCAATTGTGCCAGTGCCCCCGGCATGTCGATCATTTCCAGGCGCAGCCTGAGATAGCGGCCTTCAGCGTGCATCCCCCGTTCCACCACCCGTGACATCTCCTGCATGTTGAGATTGCCGCCGGAAAGCAGGCAAACCGTAGGTCCTCTGTGGATCGGCTTGAGACCGTGCAGTACTGCTGCAAGCCCCACCGCCCCGGCCCCTTCGACCACCAGCTTGCCCCGCTCCATCAGATCGACGACGGCCATCGCAATCTCTTCTTCTTCCACGCTCACGATCTCTTCGACGTAACGTTCCATCAGCGGAAAGGTCAGCTCACCGACCTGGCTGACGGCAATCCCGTCGGCCAGGGAGTGACAACCGTTGGCCACTTTTGCCGGGTGTCCTTTCCGTCGGGCCAGCTGGGCACTGGCAATACTGGCTGCTTCGACACCGATCACCCGGACCGACGGTTTCAGCTCACAAACAGCGGTCGCCACCCCGGCGATCAAACCGCCCCCGCCGATCGGCACAATCAACGTCTCCAGCTCCGGCAGATCCTGCAGAATCTCCAGGCCGATGGTTCCCTGGCCGGCCATGAGCAACTCATGATCAAACGTCGGGATATACAGCAACTCCTGCTCTTCGGCCAGCTCCCTGGCACGGTTTACGGCGGTATCAAGGTCGGTCCCGTACAGTTCGACCTCGGCGGCATATTCCAGGGTTGCCAGCTCCTTGGCTAACGGTGTCCCTTCAGGCATGATGACCCGGCAGGGGCTGTCGAACAGTTGCGCGGCCCGGGCCAGCCCCAGGGCGTGGTTGCCGGTGGACGCGGTGATCACACCGGCCGCCAGCTGCGGTGGCGACAGTTGGGACAGGTAATGGTAGGCACCGCGAATCTTGCAAGCTCCGGTGTGCTGCAGGTTCTCGCATTTGAAATAGAGCGGCACCCCGAGATGGCTGGAATAGTAGGGGGAGTGGATCAGTTCGGTGTGCCGGACTTGTGCCCTGAGATTTTCAGCCGCATCCTTGATCTGCTGCAGTGTCAGCATGGCTTACCTCCCGGGTCCGAGTTCTGGCAGATAATAGCTTAACAGATGGTTTTTTTTCCGCAGCCTTTCCCCGGGCTGATATATTGGTGCGTAACTCTTCAGCAGCCCGAGGTCCTCTGGCTGAAGAGTTACATTGATGCAGTTATTTTTGTGCAAAAAAGGAGGCCGAACGATGGTAAATCCTCAAGAAGAACCGCTCATCCCCCGTCTGCTGGCCAGTAATGCCCTGCGCGCCAACCTGAGCAAACATATGACGCTCAACCAGATGGCCGACTCCAAGGCGTCGATGATTATGACCGCTGCTTCGCTGATCATTACCATCACCCTGACCCAGTATGACAAGTTACACCTGCCGACGATTCTGCTGCTGGCCGGAGCGGGGATTCTGGCGGTGATCTTTTCTATCCTGGCAATTATTCCACCGCTGCATGTCAGCGATCACGCTAATCTTTTTTACTTCCGTTCCTTCGGGGAATTGTCTGAGGAGGAGTTCAAAAGTCGCTTTCTCGAGACCATCATCGACCGGCAGAAACTCTACGATGCCTA
>JAADGW010000255.1 GCA_013152145.1 Deltaproteobacteria bacterium | reverse complement strand
TTGGTCCCCTTGGAGTCGTTATACCAGTTGACGCCGTGCAGACAGCGCACCAGTTGCATGCGGTGCTCAAGCCCGCCGAATGAACAGACCGCATCCCAGGCCAGTTCAGCCGGACAGCCCTGCAGCAGGGCCGGAATCAGCGCCGCCATGGCATTTTCAATATTGTGCTCACCGGGCAGTTGCAGCCGGGACAAAGGCAGTTTGATAACGCTGCCGGTCCAGTTCCAGCACAGTTCATCTGACTTGCGAACCAGCCCCCGAACCTCCTGCCCGGCGGCCGAAAACCACACCTTGGTGGCCCGGATGGCGTCGGCCAGCCGACAGACGTCCGGATCATCAGCATTGAGAACGGCAAAGTCACTGGCGGTCATATTGCGGAACAGTTGCAACTTGGCCAGATAATAGCTTTGCAGATCAGGGTAGCGATCGAGATGATCGCTGCTCAGATTGAGCAGCAGACCGTAGCGGGGATGAAATTCCCGGATCGTCTCCAGCTGAAAAGAGGAAAGCTCGACCGCCAGCACCGCATAGTCTTTTTGACAGGCGTCCACCAGCGGCGTACCGATGTTACCGCCGACAAACACTGGCTTCCCCCAGGCCCGCATGATCTCGCCGATCAAGCTGGTGGTGGTCGACTTGCCGTTGGTGCCGGTGATACCGATAATCGGCGCATCGATCTCAGCAGCCGCAATTTCAATTTCACCGAGGAGCGGGATATTGCAGGAGGCCGCCAGTTTGAGCGGTGGGCAATCGAGCGGCACTCCGGGGCTGACCGCAATCAGGTCGGCCTGCTCGAACAACTGCAAGTCGTGACCACCCAGATCGTAACGGACCGGCAGACCGTCAAGGCTGTCCAGCCCGGCGATCCGGCTCCGCTCCCGGCGGTCGGACAGCGCAACCGTTGCACCCCGTTGCAGCAGATAGTGCACCAGAGCCCGACCACTGAGGCCCGCCCCGATCACCACCACTTTTTGTCCGCTAAAATCTTTTTTCATCGCAGTTTCAGAGTCGACAGTCCGATAAGTGCCAGGATAATACTGATAATCCAGAACCGGACGATGATCTTCGGTTCCGGCCAACCTTTCAGTTCGAAATGGTGATGAATCGGAGCCATGCGAAACACCCGGCGTCCCCAATAGCGAAAGGAGATCACCTGCACGATCACCGACAAGGCTTCCACCACAAAAATACCGCCGACGATCACCAGCACAATTTCATTTTTGGTGATCACCGCGATGGTCCCGAGTGCCCCACCGAGGGAGAGGCTGCCGACATCCCCCATAAAAACCTGGGCCGGATAGGTGTTGAACCACAAAAAGCCGAGCCCGGCGCCAACCATCGCTCCGCAGAGGACTGACAATTCACCGGCCCCCTGAATGCTGCTGATTTGCAGATAACCGGCCAGTTTGGCATTACCGGCCAGATAGGCCAGCAGCAGAAAGGTCGCGGCGGCAATGATCATCGGTCCGATCGCCAGCCCGTCAAGCCCGTCGGTCAAGTTGACCGCGTTGCTCGCTCCGACCATCACCAGCACGGCGAAGGGGATATAAAAGATACCGATATCCGGCTGGGCATTTTTAAAAAACGGCAGGCTCAGGCGGGTATCGAAACCGGCACTGTTGTACAGCAGCAGCGCGGCGATCAGGGCAATCAGAGTCTGCCAGAACAGTTTCTGCCGCGCCGAGATACCGTCGCTGTTCTTGCGCACCACCTTCAGGTAATCATCGACAAACCCGATCACCCCGTAACCGGTCGTCACCAGCAGCGTCACCCAGATATACAGGTTACTCAGATCAGCCCAGAGCAGGGTCGGCAGAACAATGGCGAGCAGGATCAGCGCCCCGCCCATGGTCGGAGTTCCCTCTTTGACAAAATGCGACTCGGGACCAACCTTGCGGATCGTCTGACCGATCTGCATTTTCTGCAACGTCGCGATCAACCAGGGCCCGAGAATAAACGCAATCAACAAGGCCGTAATCGTGGCGTAAATCGTCCGGAAGGTGATGAACCGAAAAACGTACAGCACCGAAAATTCGGTATGTAACGGGTATAAAAGGTGATACAGCACCTGTCAGCTCCCCTGCTGCCCGTTCGGCAGCTCTTCGCCGGCCGCCCGCAGGGCATCTACCAGCCGGTCCAGTTTTACCCCGCGTGACCCCTTGACCAGAATCCGATCCCCGGGTCGCTGCTGTTCCAGTAAATAATCGATAGCGGCCTCAACATCGGTTAATTGCACCAGCTGTGCGGGTTTTAAAGAGGCAGCCGCACCCTGACTGATATCTGCGGCAAACTCACCGACGCCGATCAGCAGATCAACAAAGCCGCCCGCCCGCTGACCGATATCCCGATGCAACCGCGCCGAGGCGGGCCCCAGTTCAAGCATGTCCCCCAACACGGCCACACGGCGGCCCTGTCCCCTCATCGCGGCCAGAACGTCGAGAGCAGCCACAACTGAATGTGGATTGGCGTTGTAACTGTCATCGAGTAAAATCCCTCCGCAAGGCAGCGGAAACAGATTCATCCGCCCTTGAATCGGGGTGAAACTTTTCAATCCGGCGGCGATTTTCGACAATGGCACCTGTAGAACCAGAGCGGCAGCCGCAGCCGCCAGCGCGTTGGACACATTGTGTTGCCCCGCCGCCGAGAGACGAACCGCTTGTCGCTGCCCATCAAACAACAGATCAAAACTCAGCGTCCCGTCACTGGAGACGATATTCTCCGCCCGTACCCGGGCTTGCTGCGAAATTCCGTAGGTCAGTTTTCTGACCCCGTTCGCCACCGGAAGACAGGCAACCCGACTGTCGTCCAGATTGATGACCGCGCTGCCGCCCTGCAAACCGGCGAACAGTTCCCCCTTGGCCCGCGACACCCCGTCCAGACCATGCAGTGTTGCCAGGTGCGCCGGGCCGATATTGGTAATGATGCCGATGGTCGGCTGGGCAATCTGCGTCAGCCTTTCGACCTCACCGAGGCGGCTGGTCCCCATTTCCAGGACAGCCCACCGGTGCTCTTTCTGCATCCGGAAAAGTCAACGGCAGGCCGATCAGATTGTTGAAGTTTCCCGCCGTTTTCAGTCCCGGGCCACTCTGCTCCAGGATCGCCGCGAGCATCTCCTTGGTGGTGGTTTTGCCGGTCGATCCGGTTATCGCCACCAGCGGCCCCTTCAACCGTAAACGGTAGGCGGCGGCCAGATCCCCGAGAGCCCGCAACGTGTCGGCAACCCGCACCACCGGGACACTCAACCCCTCGATCACCTCTTCACTCAGGCAGGCCGCAGCACCATTTTTTACCGCCTGACTGATATAATCGTGGCCGTCGAAGTGCTCACCGCGCAACGGAATAAAAAGCGCGCCGGGGATCATATTGCGGCTGTCGGTAGAGATCCCGCTGAGATCACAATTATTTTTTTTACCCGAGAACTCTCCGGCCGTAATCCGGGCAACCCGTTCAAGATCAAACATCATCACCTGCCTCTGATCCAGAATCTTCTACGTTCCTGTTTAACACCATTGACAGCTCTTCGCGATCATCAAAATGCACCTTGGTCGTCCCCAGAATCTGATAGGTTTCGTGCCCCTTACCGGCCAGCAGCAACAGGTCCCCGGCTTCGACCAGGGTCCCGGCCAGACGGATCGCTTCGCGACGATCGGGAATCACAACAAAACCCTTTTTCCCAGATTTGAGCTGACCGGCACTCAGCTCTGCCGCTCCGGCAGATAATGCTCCGGCACACATCTGTTCGAGAATCGCCAGCGGATCTTCGGTGCGCGGGTTATCGGATGTCAGAATCGTCAGGTCGGAATATTTCACCGCCGCCGCCGCCATCACCGGACGTTTGACCGGATCGCGATCACCGCCGCAGCCAACCAGAGTGAGCAGACGTTTCGTGTCAAGTTTCGATAAAGTCGCCAACACCTGCTCCAGCGCGTCGCTGGAATGAGCATAATCGACCAGCGCCAGAACATCCCTGTCGTTGGGCACCCGCTGCAACCGGCCCGGAACCTGCGGGGCCGCGGTGATTCCCGCAGCAATCAGGTCGTTGTCGATACCCAGCAGCTGTGCCGCAGCGACTGTGGCCAGCAGGTTACTGACATTGAAATGCCCGATCATGCTGCTGTCGATGCTGATGCTTCCCGTCGGGCTCGCAAATGACCCCGTAATCCCCTGCCGACCGACACTGACAGTCGTCGGATGAATCCGGGCGGTCGGTCCGGTTCCAAAACTGCTCCAGGCCGGGTTTTCCCGCAGCAGTTGTTGGCCGAATTCGTCATCCTGATTGATTGCTGCCTGCCCCCGACCGAGCAGCTCACTGAACAGGCGTTTTTTACTGGCAAAATAATTGTCGAGATTCCGGTGGTAATCGAGATGCTCCGGGGTCAGGTTGGTAAATACTGCCGCGTCGAACTCGATACC
>JAADGW010000068.1 GCA_013152145.1 Deltaproteobacteria bacterium | reverse complement strand
CACCGCCGAGCGGGTCGCAGGCGCTGGCCGGAGCGACCCTGCTGCTCAACCTGTCCGCCAGCCCGGAAATTCTCGGCAAGCAGGCTTATCGACGGGCGCTGGTGGCTGCTCAATCAGCCCGCTGTCTGGCCGCTTATGCCTACGCTTCGGCTGGACCCAACGAGTCGAGTACCGATCTGGTTTTTTCCGGTCATTCATTGATTGCTGAAAACGGTCAGATTCTGACCGAAACAGAACGCTTTCAATTCGACAGTCAACTGGCGGTGGCCGATGTCGACCTGGCGCGACTGGTCGGTGAGCGGCAGCGCAACAGCAGCTTCGCCAGCACCCGGAACACAATTTTCGCATTCAACCGTTCCGTTTGATCTCGCGGCCGGTCTCGGAATTACGCCGACCGGTGAGCAGAACCCCCTTCGTACCGCCGGATGACGAAGAGCGCAACGCCCGCTGTCAGGAGATCTTTCTGTTGCAGACCAGCGGGCTGGCGAAGCGGCTGCGCCATACCGGCAGTCATCAGGTGGTGATTGGTCTCTCCGGTGGTCTCGATTCGACGCTGGCGTTGCTGGTGACGGTTAAAGCTTTCGACCGTCTCGGCCTCGACCGCAATGGTATCGTCGCCCTGACCATGCCCGGTTTCGGGACCACCGAACGGACCCGTGGCAATGCCGAAGAACTGGCTGAACTGCTCGGGGTCGATTTGCGGGTGATACCGATCGAAGCCGCAGTTCGTCAGCATTTCGAGGATATCGGTCACGATGAGACGCAACAGGACATCACCTACGAAAACAGTCAGGCCCGCGAGCGGACCCAGATTCTGATGGATGTGGCCAATCAGGTCGGTGGTCTGGTCATCGGTACCGGTGATCTGTCGGAGCTGGCCCTCGGCTGGTGTACCTATAACGGCGATCACATGTCGATGTACGGGGTCAACGGCGGGGTGCCGAAGACGCTGGTCCGCTATCTGGTCGACTGGTGCGCCAGGGTTGAATTTGAGGGTCGGGTTTCTGAAGTTCTGGAAGATGTCTGCAAGACGCCGGTTTCCCCCGAACTTTTACCGCCTGATGCCGACGGCAACATCGGCCAGTTGACCGAGCAGCTGGTCGGTCCTTACGAATTGAACGATTTTTTCCTCTACCAGGTAGTGCGGATGCATTTTGCCCCGCGCAAGATCCTGATGCTGGCGGAGCAGGTTTTCGACGATTTGAGTCGCGAAGCATTGATTCACTGGTTGCGGCAGTTCTATCGGCGTTTCTTTTCCCAGCAGTTCAAACGATCCTGCCTGCCGGACGGTCCCAAGGTCGGTACCCTGGCCCTGTCGCCGCGCGGCGACTGGCGGATGCCGAGCGATGCGGTCGCCACTCTCTGGTTGCAGCAGTTGGAGGGGCTTGAGTGAGCGGCACCCTGTTTGTGGTCGCGACACCGATCGGTAATCTGGAGGATATGACCTATCGCGCCGTGCGGATTTTGCAGCAGGTCGATCTGATTGCTGCCGAGGATACCCGCCACAGCCGTAAACTTCTCGACCATTATGTCATCAGAACCCCGCTGATTTCCTATCATGAGCACAACGAGCAGCAGCGCTCCGTACAGCTGATCGAAAAGCTGCGAGCCGGTGAGTCGCTGGCTCTGATCTCCGATGCCGGTACACCCTGCATTTCCGACCCCGGTTACCGGCTGGTTTCCCGCTGTCGCCAGGCCGGTTTGCCGGTCGTTGCCGTCCCCGGCCCCTCGGCGTTGATCGCGGCGCTGTCGATCTCCGGCCTGCCGACCGATGCTTTTAGGTTTGTCGGTTTTCTCCCCGCCAAATCCCATGGCCGGCGGCAGCTGCTGGAGCAGTTCAAAGATGAGCAGCAGACGCTGGCCTTTTACGAAGGGCCGCATCGGTTGCTCGCCTGTCTGCAGGATATTGTTGATGTCTGTGGTGCCGATCGGCAATTGTCGGTGGCCAGGGAACTGACCAAACGGCATGAAGAACTGTTCAGCGGAACGGCCGCCGAGGCGATCGAGTATTATGCTGCAGGACGGGTGCGCGGCGAGCTGGTCCTGCTGCTCGGGCCGGCGCCGCAACGCCAGCCGCAGGGGACGGTCAAAGAAGAGCTGGCCCGGTTGCATGCCGAGACCGACCTGAGCTGGAAGCAGATCGTCAAACGGGTCGCCAAGGAGTTCGGTCTGCCTGGCAGCGAGGTTTATAAAGTGTCGCTGGAGTTGCGGGAGGCCGATTAGGTGCCGCGTCAGCTGTCGTTTTCCTTTTTTGTACGTACCGCCCGAGCAAAAGCTGATATTGCCACAAAGACACCAAGGCACTAAGGGTTCCGGGAGAATTAAAATCCTGAAGATCGGGTTTCTTGGTGCCTTGGTGGCCAAGAGGTTGGGTTTTGCTCCTTTTTAAATATCTTCTCTGGGGTTAACCCTTTGCAGTCCCCTCATCGGAGGACCGGATGCCCGCTCTGTTGTGGAACAACAGTATTCTCGGCGGTAGCTTTTTGCTGCTTTGTGGATTGTTGCTGCTGCCGCTTCCGGCGGCAGCATTGCAGCCGTCCGAAGTGCTGTTGATCGCCAACCGCAACCTGCCCGAAAGTGTCGCACTGGCTCGCTATTATCAGCAGCGGCGTAATATCCCCGCAGCAAACCTGCTGCAAGTCAGCATGACCGATAACGAAGATTGCAGCCGTTCCGATTACCGTCGGCAACTGGTTGCGCCGTTGCGAAAGAAGCTGGCGCAGCTGCCGGGGAAGATCCGCTGCCTGCTGCTGTTTTACGGGCTGCCGCTACGGGTGGCACCGCCGGAATTGAGCCGCGACGAGTGGCAGGCGCTGGAAGATCTCAAATACAGGAAGAAGGCGGTCGACTGGCAGCTGCGCAACGACACGGAAGCAATTGCGCGGGACCGGTTGCAGTCGGAAGCGGAACAACTGCAACAGCAGATCGACAGCTATCGGCGTCTGGAGCAGGGCGCGGCGGTCGACTCGGAACTGACCCTGCTGCAGCATGATGACTACCCGTTGGAAAAATGGCTGCTGAATCCCTACTTTGTCGGTTTCGGCAACCGCAGATCAGACCTGCCGTTCGGCAAAGATCAGGTGTTGATGGTTGCCCGGCTGGATGCCGCAAGCCCCGAAATTGTGCGCCGCATGATTGATGACAGCCTGCTGGCAGAACAGCACGGCCTGCACGGCCGAGCCTATTTCGATGCCCGCTGGCCGCTGCCGGAAAAACCGGATTTACAGGGTTACGCCTTGTATGACGCCTCGTTGCACAAAGCGGCACAGCTGGTGGAAAAACTCAGCAAGCTGCCGGTCACCCTTGATCAGCAGGAGGCGCTCCTGCAACCCGGAACGGCGCCGGACGCCGCGCTGTACAGTGGTTGGTACAGTCTGGGGAAATATGTCGATGCCTTCGACTGGCAGCCCGGCGCGGTCGCTTACCACATTGCCAGCAGTGAATGCACGACGC
>JAADGW010000178.1 GCA_013152145.1 Deltaproteobacteria bacterium | reverse complement strand
GGTGAGTCGGCACCGGCGGCGGCTCGAACCATCTGCAAGACCTGCTGCATCCCCTTGCTGGAATGGATGATCCGGTCGATGGAAAAGCTCTTTTCCCGCTTCGACAGCGCGGTTTTCAGCTGTCGGTTTTCCTGACGCAATTGTTGCCGTTCTTCCGCTTTGCGCAGAGTCAGCAGGACTTCGTCCGGTTTGAACGGTTTGGAAATATAATCATAGGCCCCAAGCTTCATGCACTCCAGCGCGGTATCGATATTGCCGTAGGCGCTCATCATGATAATTGTTGTACTTTCAAGCTGTTGTACATCAGGTTGGGCGAGGAAATGCAAGCCGTCCATATCCGGCATTGCGGATATCGGAGAGGATCACGTCAAACTTTTCTTTCCGGATCGATTCCAGCGCAAGGACACCGTTCGCGACATCACTGACCCGGTAGTTATGCGGTTCGAGCACCAGACGCAGCATATGTCGCATGGATGCTTCATCGTCGATAATCAGGATATTGTGGAATTGTTCGGTCATCGGTATCCCTGTTTTCGGCAGGACTGCCCTAACAGGATACCCGTGATTGAAAGTTTCGGCAAATGGAAGATAAAATGTGCGATGGATGGCCTCGCGCTGCCCACTCCAAGGGCCGCATGAACCCATCCGTGGGGCTTGACTGTCGCCATCCAGGCGACAGACACCCTTGCAGTGGGCACCCCGAGGCCATCCTGCTGAATAATTACGATAAAACAATGGAAGATAAAACAGCAGGGGACGGAAGCAACTTCTGTCCCCTGCTGCTTGCAGGGATGAGACTGAAGATCAGGGCTGCCAGATTTTCAGCAGCGCTTCGGCCATCTCGGCCGGTGAATCGGCGACTGAAACACCACACTCGCGCAGGAACGTTTTTTTGCTGGTGGCATCTCCTTTACCGCCGGAGATGATCGCACCGGCGTGACCCATCCGTTTACCGGCCGGGGCGGTGGCCCCGGCGATAAAGGCGGCCACCGGCTTGGTCATGTGATCGCGGACATATTCGGCGGCCTGCTCTTCGGCATTACCACCGATCTCACCGATCATGATGACGGCTTTGGTGTCGGGGTCGGCCTCGAACATTTCCAGGGTGTCGAGGTGGCTGGTGCCGTTGACCGGGTCACCGCCGATGCCGACACAGGTGGTCTGGCCGATGTCACGGCTGGTCAGCTGCCAGACGGCTTCGTAGGTCAGGGTGCCGGAACGGGAGACCACGCCGACCGGGCCGGGCTTGTGAATGTAGCCGGGCATGATACCGATCTTGCACTCGCCGGGGGTGATGACGCCGGGACAGTTCGGGCCGATCAGACGGCTGTTCTTGCCTTCCATGTATTTCTTGACCTTGACCATGTCAAGCACCGGCACCCCTTCGGTGATGCAGATCACCAGCTCGATACCGGCATCAACAGCCTCCATGATGGCATCGGCCGCACCGATCGGTGGAACATAAATCACCGAGGCACTGGCGCCGGTCGTTTTAACCGCATCCTCAACCGTGTTGAAGATCGGAAAACCGTCAACCTCCATACCACCCTTACCGGGGGTCACCCCGCCGACCATCTGAGTGCCGTAATCGCGAGCGCCCTGGGCGTGGAACAGGCCGGTGGCACCGGTAATTCCCTGGGTGATGACCTTGGTATTTTTATCGATCAGAATACTCATTGCTATCTCTCCTTAACCGTTGACGGCTTTGACGATTTTTTCGGCAGCGTCGGCCATGCCATCGGCGCTGACAATATTAAGGCCCGATTCGGCCAGCAGCTGCTTGCCGATCTCGACGTTGGTTCCTTCCAGGCGAACGACCAGCGGAACCTGCACATCGACCTGTTTGGCGGCTTCAATAACGCCGGTGGCGATGACGTCGCACTTCATGATGCCACCGAAAATATTGACCAGAATGCCTTCGACCTTTTTGTCGGAGAGGATGATTTTAAATGCCTCGGTGACCCGCTCGATGGTGGCACCGCCCCCAACGTCGAGGAAGTTGGCCGGGGACGATCCGTAGTATTGGATGATGTCCATGGTTGCCATCGCCAGACCGGCACCGTTAACCATACAGCCGATGTTGCCGTCCAGGGAGATGTAGGACAGGTCGTACTGACCGGCTTCGATTTCCATCGGATCTTCTTCGTCGTAGTCACGCAGGTCACGGATGCGGATATGGCGGAACAGGGCGTTGTCGTCAAAATTGATCTTGGCGTCGAGGCAGAGCAGCTCGCCTTCGCCGGTCAGCACCAGCGGGTTGATTTCCAGCAGGGAGCAGTCGGTATCAACAAACGCATTGTAAAGATTTATCAGCAGCGGCACCGCCTGCTTGACCTGGGGGATAGCAAAGCCGAGCTTGAAGGCGACTTTACGGGCCTGAAATGCGGTCAGCCCGACAACCGGATCGATCGCTTCGAAGAACAGTTTCTCCGGCGTCTTGGCCGCCACTTCTTCGATATCCATGCCGCCTTCGGCCGAAGCCATCAGGGTGACTTTGTCGGTCGCCCGGTCAACCAGAAACGAGACGTAGAATTCATCGGCAATATTACAGCCGCTTTCGATCAGCACCCGTTTGACGGTTTTACCTTCCGGTCCGGTCTGGTGGGTCACCAGGCACATGCCGAACATATCGCGGGCGAACTGCTTGGCCTCGTCGGCGGTTTTGGCAATCTTGACCCCGCCGCCCTTGCCGCGGCCGCCGGCATGGATCTGAGCCTTGACCGCATAAGGTCCTTCACCGAGACGTTTGGCCCAGTCGCGGGCCGAGTTGCTGTTGTAGACCACGTGCCCGTCGGGAACCGGAACACCGAAGTTACGCAAAATTGCTTTTGCTTGATACTCGTGAATGTTCATTCGCATCCTCACATGGTTGACATAGAGATGGGGAGCCGCAATAAATGCGATTCCCCGTGTAAAAAGGGAAAACCGATCATGAAAATAACGTGCAATTCTGCGTATACATGACTTGCTGGCAGGATGTCAAGTGGTCAGGCCATCAGCAGACCAGATAATTATTAGAACGTCGTTAGGAAAATAATAGTTCGGTAACTCGAAAGGGCAGGCATCTCATAAAAACCGGTCGGAGGGGGCGCCTCCGACCGGTCAAAAACGAAAGTTTGTTTGAATTTCGGGCTTACTTGGTTTTTTCCCAGTCGGTAAGAAATTTTTCGATGCCGATGTCGGTCAGCGGGTGTTTGGCCAGTTGGGTCATGACCGCGTAGGGGATGGTGCAGATATCGGCACCGATCAGTCCGGCATTGAGCACGTGCAGCGGGCTGCGGATCGAGGCGACGATGATCTCGGTGTCGTAGCCGTAGTTATCATAAATGGTGCGGATCTGCTCGACCCCTTCCATCCCCTCGTGGCCGATGTCATCGAGACGGCCGACAAACGGTGATACGTAGCTGGCCCCGGCTTTGGCGGCCAGCAGCGCCTGCAGCGAGGAGAAGATCAGGGTGACGTTGGTGTTGATTCCGTCGGCGGAAAACTGCTTGGTCGCTTTGAGCCCTTCGGTGGTCATCGGGACCTTGATGACGATATTCTCGTGAATTTTTGCCAGTTCACGCCCTTCGGCGAGCATCCCCGGGGCATCGAGGGCAATCACTTCGGCAGAGATCGGACCGTCGACGATCGCCGTGATTTCGGTGATCACCTCCTTAAAATCACGACCGCTTTTGGCGATCAGCGAAGGGTTGGTGGTCACGCCGTCAACCAGCCCGAGTTCGTGGGCGGCGCGGATTTCTGCAACTTCTGCGGTGTCGATAAAAAATTTCATC
>JAADGW010000047.1 GCA_013152145.1 Deltaproteobacteria bacterium | reverse complement strand
TTCCGTTTCTTGCCACCACGGTGATCGATCCGAACAATAACCGAACAACCATCGAATTTCGGAACATCCGGGTTAACCGTGATCTTTCCGCGCGGTTCTTTCATTTCAACCGGCCGGCCGGGGTCGAGGTGGTGCGGCCCACCGGAGAGCAGCTGGGGTTCTGAAACTCGAGTTTCAGGGAACGGACTCCCTGGCGACATGAAGGTGTTTGCGTCGAGGAACCGACCAGAGGGGTTTTCTTCTTCTTTTGGGCTCGACCATCAGGTCCCCTTGCGCTTGATTCCCAACTTCTTCATTCTGGCCTCCAGGGTTGTTGGTTTCAGCCCCAGAATCTCGGCGGCGCCCCCCTTTCCGCTGACCCGCCAGGTGGTGGCTTCCAGGGCCTCAAGGATAGCCTCCCGCTCCTGTTCCGCCAGTGTTCTGATCGTCTTTTTCCCGGGCGTTCTTACGGGCTGGCGAAAGTAGTCACCCAGGGTGAGCTGGTCTCCCTGGCTGTGAATGAGAGAGCGTTCGATGATATTCTCCAGTTCCCGCACATTGCCCGGCCAGTGATAGGCCTTCAGTGAGTCCATCACATTTTTGGGGATTGTCTCGATCTTTTTCCCGAGTTTCGGACCATGTTTCAGGATAAAGAATTTCACCATGCCCGGGATGTCCTCCGGCCGTTCACGCAGGGGCGGCGATTTTATCGGGAAAACGTTGAGACGGTAATAGAGATCTTCCCGAAACTGCCCCTCGGCCATCGCATTTTCCAGATCCCGGTTGGTCGCCGCAATCGTCCGGATATCCACCTTGATGGTACTCGTACCACCGACGCGCTCGAATTCACCCTCCTGCAGAACCCGCAACAGCTTGGCTTGCAACTCCAGGGGGAGATCCCCGATCTCGTCGAGGAAAATCGTCCCCTTGTCGGCCAGTTCAAATCGTCCGACTTTGCGCGCCAGTGCGCCGGTAAATGATCCCTTCTCGTGGCCGAAAAGTTCACTTTCTATGAGGTTGGCCGGAAGCGCCGCGCAGTTGACTTTTACCAGGGGACGATCTTTGCGCGGGCTCAGAGTGTGAATGGCCCGGGCCAACAGTTCCTTACCGGTCCCCGTTTCGCCCAGGATCAGGACCGTGGTGTCTGTCACCGCGACCTGCTCGATCTTGTTTAAAACCTTTTTGAAGACCTTGCTCTGACCGATGATGTCGCTGAAGTTGCGATTAAGCTGAATCTCTTCCTTGAGGTAAACGTTTTCCGCCTCCAGGCGTTTTTTGATCATTTCCAATTCACTGAGGGCGTTTTTTAATTCATTTTCCCGCCGTTTGCGTTCGGTGATGTCGCGGATTATCAGGACAAACATCCGCTGGTTTTTCCACATAAAGGTCCCGGCGGAGATCTCGGTGGGAAAGATGGTCCCATCCTTTTTCTTGTGGTTGATCAAGGGGACACGACTTATTCCCCCATCAAAAATTTCATCAATACAGGCTTTGCTTCTTTCCTGCTCGGCGGTAATGTCCCTCGAATTTAACCTCGAAAACTCTTCTGTGCTGTATCCATAAAGGTCCGCTGCCGCCCTATTGGCTTCTACTACGCCACACGTGCCCGCATCCAGGATGATAATGGCGTCCGATTCGGCTGAAAAAAGAAGACGATATTTTTCTTCGGACTCTCTCAGTATCTTCTCTGCCCGTCGGCGGCCTCTTCGCACCTCCGTTTCCCGCAATTGACGCAAAATAGCTGGAACCAGCCTTGTCAGGTTCTCCTTTCGGATAAAATCGTGGGCTCCGGCCTTCAGCAATGCCACAGCATCTTCTTCGCCGATAGCACCGGAGACAACGATGAATGGCAGATCATCCCCAATGTTTCGCCAGAGGCTCAGGGCTTCTTCGACACTGAATCCCGGCATGCGGCAATCGGAAATCGCCACCTGCCACTTATCGCCTGACATCGCCTGCAGCATGCTCTCGGCGCAATCCACCCGCTGCCATTCAGGTTCGAGCCCGTCTTTGTCCAAAGCCCGAAGCAGCAACAGGGTGTCATCTTCAGAATCATCGATAATCAATACGCGTAGGGGTCCGTCCATTGCGTTCTGCTCTTTCCTTTTGTGGGCATGGGCTTGCGATCTGCCGTACCTTTGTTCGGACGCTCGTGGTCTTAACGACGATGTTTATTCTGCTGGTCGTTTGCTCGGGATCTCCCTGCCACTGAAAACCCGGGGCCGATGCCGCCTCAAACACAGATTCAGTGAGCCAATGCGAGATCAGCAGGATCGTTGTGGTCGGGCACAGTCGCCAAGTAGTCAGCAGATACACTTTCAGCTGGATCTATTTCCCAACATGTCAGGAAGTTCCCAAAATTTCGGGGGAAAATTCATTTGTCGGTGCAATCCAGGGCCGGCATAAAAACCCTATTGTTTTTATCAAGTTAAGCGGCTGAGAGCGAGTTTTTTAAGCTCGGCACGAGAATTGCTTGAGTGTCGACAGTAAAGCAATTAATCCTTCGCGACGAGCAAAAACAGAAAAGTGTTTTATTGAAAACTGACAGAAATCTTGAAAAATGTAAAGGGACTAAAGGCGATTCTGCTGATAATGAAGGCGCTTGGGAAAGAGGTCGAAAGAGTTTTTTTCTGTCTGTCTGAATAGTTCGCCTCTGAATTTGTTGAAGCTTATTAACTATATAAAAAAACAGGCATAAAATGTCTTTTTGTGGGGATTGTCGAGTCGGCTCTCCGCCTGCTTGAGGGGATATTCCCCTCGATGTGATAACTCTTGCGGGATTCTTTTCCCGCTAAAAAGTAAAGGAGTACCACAATAATTATTTTGTCTCATCCGGAGTCTGGAAGACAGGTGGTATCTGCAAAAAGAAACAACGTTATTTTTATTTTCCGGCACCAGGAACTCAGGTTCTCGCTGGAATTATTTTTTGTCTGTGAGGGGTATTTAGAGATGTGGGAAAGGGGAGTGAAGGGACTGTGGAAAAGCGAACTTTTATGGACACGGCAGGTTTAGCCCGGGTGTTTTGTGCTCTTGTCATTCTGCTGGCGGTAGTGGGGTGTGAGGCACCTCTGGATCTGCAGGGAGTGACGCAGGAATCCAAGGTGCCGGTGAAACGGTTCGACCGATTCCAGTCGGTGGCAAAGTACGGAGAAATTCTCGTTGCCGTCGGGTTCAACGGTGCCATTTTGGTGTCCAATGACGGCGCAGAACAGTGGAAAAGGCTGGACCCGCCGGGGGCACTCGATCTCATAGAGGTTGTAGCGTGCGGCGATGGAAGCTTTGTTGCCCTCGACGCAACCCGCAAGGTCTGGATTTCAATCGACGACGGTAACACCTGGGATTCAAAAATCATTGACACAACGGAGCCGGTAACGACCCTCACTTGCGGCCCCGACAACAAGCTTTGGGTCGGTGGCAGCTTTACAACCATCCTCCGTAGTGACGACAAAGGGGAGACTTGGACCGCGAGCTCATTGGGCGAAGATGCCATGTTCACTTCCATACAATTTCTGGATGCGCAATTCGGAGTGGTCTCGGGTGAGTTCGGGACGGTCGCAACCAGCAAAGACGGCGGGGAGACCTGGGAGATTGGTCCCAGCATGCCCAATGATTTTTATCCGGAGGCGACGCTCTTTCTTGATCATGACAATGGCTATGCGGTCGGTTTGAACGGAAAAATATTGAAAACCACCGACGGCGGTATTTCCTGGACGTACGAGGATTCAGGGACTGATGCTCCCTTGTACGGGATAACAACGCAGGGTGAGGATCTATACGTGGTCGGTGAGGGGGGAGTCATGCTGCACCGAAAAGCTGATCGTTGGGAGCGGGTTCAGCATGGCAAGCCGGTCAGGTCATACCTGCGGAGTGTGCTGCCGGTTAATGACCGACAGTTGTTGATTGCTGGCGGCGCCGGCGCGTTGTTCCTGGTTTCCACACAGAACTAGTGCCGATAAGCACCGGTTCGTAACGGGGTTGAAAATGAATAAAATTAAACAAACCATTCACCATATATTTCACAAGGTTGACGAGGTTCTATTCGGAGTTCCCTACCTGTGGCTGGGAGTGATTGCTGCCATAACCGTATATTTTGCAATCCAGGTTCCCGGCGTGAAGATGTATTCCGATTTCTCCGATCTGCTGCCCCAGGGGCATCCGTACATTCAACTCCACAACGAAATCCGCGATGACTTCGGCGGAGCAAACAACATCATCCTTTCAGTGGAAGTTGAGGATGGTGACATTTTTACCAATGAAACCCTGAGAATGATTCACAAGCTGACAGAAAAAGTCGACATGTTGACCGGCGTGAACCACAACATGGTTTCCAGCATCACGCACCGGACGGTTCGCAAAGTGTGGCTGACGGAGACCGGTGACGTCAACTCTGCTCCGTACTACGATCCAATGACAGAGGAGCTGAGTGCGGCCGAACTGGCACAGATGCGACAGGATGTGAAAGCAAATCCGCGCGTTTACGGACTGCTGGTTTCTCCCGATTTCAAAGCGGCTCTGATCAAGGCGACTTTCAACGAAGGGGCGCTGGACTATCAGGCAATCTTCGCCGGAGTACAAGCTCTCCGTGCAGAAGAAGCGCACTTCGGGGTAAAGATTTACGCTTCAGGTGCGCCGATGTTGGTCGGCTGGGTGTTTACTTACGTCGACCAGATCCTGCAGATATTCCTCTATACCCTGGCGGTGATGGTCACCTTGCTGTTGCTTTACTTCCGGCGACTGTATGGCGTTGCTCTGCCGCTGCTGGGCATTGTCCTGTCAACGACCTGGGGGCTGGGCATCATCTCCTTGTTGGGTTACAACCTTGATCCCCTCACTCTGGTAGTGCCCTTTCTGATCTCCGCCAGAGCCATGTCACATGGGATTCAGCTGGTGGAAAGGTACTACGCAGAACTGAGGAACGTCAGCGAACCCGGGCAGGCGGCAAAGAATACTTTCAACAGCCTGTTTCGACCGGGTTCGCTCGGCGTTGTCTCCGATGCAATCGGCCTGTCGTTGATCGCCCTCGGCTCCGCTCCGATCAATACTAAAATGGCTCATTATGCCTCACTGTGGGCCTTTTCGGTGATTTTCAGCGTATTGATCTTTATCCCGCTGATGTTGGCAGTCCTGCCCCGGCCACGCGACATCGAGCAAAAGGAATCAAAACTGGATGCGATCATGACCTCGTTCTCCAGCGTGGTCGGTTCCCGGAAGGGCGCGATTAGCGTTCTGTCCACGGTGGTCATCTTGATGGTCTGCGGCGCTTATTTCAGCTCCTGGGTGCAGATCGGCGAGGCGGAACCGGGCTCACCCCTGCTGTACAGCGACAATGACTACAACGTCTCTTCCAAGGCGATCAACGATAAGTTTCCCGGCTCTGAAGAACTTTTTGTCGTGGCCCGTACTGACAAAGAGGGGGGTATCAAGCGCCCCGAGGTGTTGCGTGCACTGGAGGACCTGGAAAACTACATGTTGCAAGATCCTGCACTTGGCGGCGTCAAGGGTGTACCGGGCTTGATAAAACAGGTCAACCGGATCTTTCACAGCAACGATCCCCGCTGGGAGCAGATTCCGGAAACCAGCGCCTATGTCGGCGGGTTGCTGTTCGCCTACAACGCCTCCAGTCCCGTCCCGGGGGCCGACAAGGAATTTATCGATACCGAACAGCAAAGAGCGAATATGGTCTTCTACTACAAGGACCACAAGGGGGAAACAATACGTCGGGCCATCTATATGGTCAAACAGTGGGTTGCAGAGACCGGTTCCAAGGTGAAAGGCCTGACGATCCAGCTTGCCGGTGGTCAGATCGGGGTGACCGCAGCGATCAATGAATCTGCCTATAACACCAATATGCTGATCATCCCCCTGGTTCTGGGGCTGATCTTCCTCTTTGTCACATTATTCTATTCATCCCTGCACGCCGGATTGCTGATGATGTGTTCAATGGCCTTTGCGACCGCCCTGACCTACGCCTACATGGGGATCAAGGGTATCGGTATCAACGTCAATACCGTCCCGATTATTGCGGTCGGCATCGGCATCGGCATCGACTACTCCATTTATGTCATGGACCGGATCCGTGAAGAGATCGGAACCGGACTGGATCTGCCTACGGCGGTCAGACGGACTTTCAGCACCACCTGCAAGGCGGTGGCTTTCACCGCCATTACTCTCATCAGCGGTGTCGTCATGTGGGTGTTTATCTCCGACCTGCGATTTCAAGCTGATGCTGCATTGTTGCTTTCCGTCATGCTGATACTCAATGCTATTTCCGCCATCTTCATGGTGCCTTCATGGGTGTTGATTTTTAAGCCTGCATTCATCACCGCGGCCCAATACGATGAGGATGGTCTTCTCGTGGTCGATGATGAATCTTAACCTGCCGAACAGTCTCTCCCGGCGGCGTGATAACGGCCGGGTAAATATGCCATTAATTTATCGTGTGCGATGAGAGTTGCTTCCATAGCCCCTTCAATAGAGATGAAAAGGAGGAACATCATGCAGATTCCACACCGAAAGGCACCTGTGGGGTTGAAGTTAAAAACCACGCTTTTAGCAAGTTTTCTGGCAATCTTTGCGATGTCAATCGGTTCAATTCCCGTCTGGGCCAAGGTCAGCGGTTACGTTGAAAACGATACCTATAATCGGTATACGAACGATCGAGGTCTGTCGAAGGTCAGAAATACTCTGCAACTGGAATACAGTAAGGAACTTGGCTCCGTAGGGATCTTTTCCGAGATTGAGTTCAACACGACACTGCGCGCCACTTACGACGGCGTATATGATCTGAACAGCGACGAATGGGGCAACCACGCCGGTGGATCGATCACCATGGAGCAGGCTGGCGGACCCAGCCCGATAGGACCAATCCCCCCGGCCCAGGTTCCCTTTGGTAATGGCATTGTCTTGCCATATGGTGACTATGATAAAACGAAAAACCCTAACCAGGGTCTGGAGAATCTTGGCCAATACCTGCACAGTCCGGACGGCGGCCTTGACATCGCTGTTCCGGTGCGGCCCTGCGACAAAGATTCGCGCGGCTGCCTTGATGGTTACATGGATGCCGATCTCAACGAATTACGTTTTCCCGAGTTCAATGACCGTCAGGATTGGCTCCGCGAGTTTTATGTCGACGCCACCGTCCCTCTAGCGGATGGCAAAGAACTGGGTTTGAAACTCGGCCGGCAGCAGATCATCTGGGGGCGCACCGACCTGTTCCGGGTTCTTGATATCATCAATCCGGTCGATTTTTCTCGAAACAACATCTATGACGAACTCGAAGATATCCGCATCCCGATGTGGATGCTCGAAACGGAATTACGCACCGGCCCCGGTAAGATCTTCGACGATCTGAATTTCTCGATTGTCTGGAATTTCGACAAATTCAGACCGGACAACCTCGGCCAGGGCGGAACGCCGAACCAGATCCTGGACGCCGGGTCCTTCTTCCGCGGCATGAAAAACCTCTGGGACAATGGCGGTACGGTGGGCAACTTTGCTTTCGGGAACACCGCAACAAATTTCCGGCCGCACACCCTCGGCATCAAGGATGTAGAACTGCCGAACTGGACATTGTCCAATACCCAGCTTGGTGCCAAAATCGAGGGCGTGTACAAGGATGTCGGCTTCTCCCTGAATTACCTGTACACCCGTCAGCAGTTGCCGTCTCTGCACGGTGGCGTGCCTGCTCTTAACCCTTGGGGACCACTGAGTGGCGATCTGACCGAACAGCCGCGTGCCTACCTGCCGGCCTTCGATATCCATTTCCCGAGAGTCAACCTGTTCGGTGGTTCACTGGATTATTATGTCGACCCCATCAAGTCGGTTATCCGGGTCGAAGCAGCCTACACCACCGGAGAAGAATTTCCCAATACCGCCCGTCCCGAGCTTTACTCCGAATCCGACGTGATCCGGTGGGTTTTTGGCTGGGATCGCAATACCTTCATCCGTTTTCTGAATCCCAAGAAAGCATTCTTCTTCTCTGCCCAGATTTTCGGTCAGCATCTTCTCGATCACGAACTTAAAAATGGGCCGCTCGGACTGATCGGTATGCCGGATTGGAAAGACAACTACCTGGCGACCCTGCTGATCAAGGGCTGGTGGCAAAACGACCGGTTGAGTCCGCAGCTTCTGGTGGCGCACGATACCAAAGCCAGGGCCACCACTTTTGAGCCCAGCGTCAGCTGGCTGGTCACTGACAACCTGAGTCTGATCGCCCGCTGGAACACCAAACTGGGTACCGGCGCCCGTAAATTCAACGATGTACGTTTTGCCAACCAGTTCCCACCCTTTACGGCAACCCCGCTGCATAGCGATCCCAATACCCCGCTGCCGGTGGGCCTGATGGGATATGAACCGCTCGGTCGATTCCGCTCCGGTCCCCTTGGTATGGCGAAAAACGAAGACCAGGTTTCCGTTAGCCTTCGCTATGCTTTTTAGAAACCACGTAAAATTAAAGACTCTCTGCCCTCACGGCACGATTCAGGACGGTGATGGCCTGTCTGCGGGAAACCCCTTTGGGGCCGGAATCGCGTACCGGGTCAGGCGAGACGATATTAAATGGTCAGAAGAATTAACATGAAGAGGAGAATAGCTATGAAGAAAATAGTTTGTACATTATTCGTGGCAGGGTTTATCGCGTGGACTGGTGTAGCTTATGCTGTGACAGTGGCCGATGTGGATACGTCTCTGCTCCCCTACAAGAATTTCGAGGTCGATCCGGTCAAATTCAAGCCGGGGACGGTGGTCAACAAATCCAATGTCGAGAAGTATAAAGATTCTCTGGACGTGGGGACGTACCAATCCATCAAGGACGGTTGGTATGAGTTAACCATAACCGAAACGACCTCATTCGACCCGCCGGCAGCGTACATCGAGGCGACCCGCAAAAATTTCGCCAGCACAAAACTGGGGGAAGGAAATCTTGTCGGGTTTGTGGCGGGCCGACCCTTCGTGGAAGAACCGAGCACCGATGATCCCAAGGCCGGTGAGAAGCTGGCCTGGAACAACAAATATTCCCTGATCGCCGGGGATGGTGGAACGATCTACCCGTTCTACTGGAAGTACCGGAATATGAAAAGCGGCAAGCTCGAACGTCAGATCAAGCTGGAGGTGCACTCACTGAATTTCATGCATCGGACAATCGAAGCTCCAATCCCCAATATCACCCCCAACCCTTCCGGCATTTTCCGGGCGCTGTATATCGGCGTGGAAGAACCATTCGATATCAAGAATACCCAGTTGCTCATCCAGCGTCACGAGGATGATCGGAAGCGTGACAATGCTTGGCTCTATCTCGGTTTTCAGCGCCGCGTCAGACGTTTGTCTTCCGGTCAGACAACGGACGCCTTTCTCGGTTCCGACCTGATGATCGAGGACTTCGAGGGGTACAATAATCGCGTCGCCGATAACAATTGGAAGTACATCGGCACCAAAAAACTGCTTCTCCCCTTTTATAATCACAACGATCTGACCGAACTCTCTACCGAGTTCGAGGAGCCGGACGGCTACCGTTATGTGGCTTTCGGTGGTCAGGGTAACTGCTTCCCCAAGGTCCCCTGGCAGCTGCGCAAGGTCTATGTAATCGAAGCGACCCCGGTCGATCCGAATCACCCGATCAGCAAGCGGATCATGTACATGGATGCCCAGACCGGCTTTTTCAGCCGCACGGTCTCTTTCGATCGCGCCGGCAAGCTCTGGAAGACCTGGATGATCGGCGAATCACATCCTGACTATCATCTCAAAATCAACAAGGGCTCGGGCATCCCCCAGTGGGACGCCTTCGCCATGATTGACACCCAGGCGATGCACTGCACGACCGGTCAGTTCCACTCCAATAATGACCCGAAGCAGGTTTCACCCAAAATGTTCACCCCGCAGTATCTGCGCAAGCGGGGGAAATAGGCAACGGCCGGATAAAACCCACTTGAACACCGGGCGGGACGAGGTGAGCAACGAAGCTTACCTCGTCCCGCTCACAAAACCGTGCGTACGGCTCTCGTACATGGCTTCAGTTTTATGCGTAATACGTCGCGACCGACACGATCCTCCTCATATTTTGGGAATTCCCCAGAATTCCGGGGATAAAATTCGGTTTTCCGCCCGGTGTAATTACACTCAAGAATAAGGGAAAAGCTTCTTTATACCAGAATGTTAATGGTATGCTGGCGCGGCGATTTTAATGCGGCACGTGAATTGCTTTTGTTGATGTTATTTTTAGGGCTTCAATTTCAAATGTCATCAAAAAGCGACCTGAAATTCTCCAACCGTAGGTTGAACGTTAAGAAAGGGAACCCCATGAGCAGCCGGATATTACCTCAGTTTGCCCTTCTCACACCGCAAAGTATTTCCGAAGCGGTCGATATGTTGGCTCAATACCAGGGACAGGTGTCGGTTCTGGCCGGTGGGACGGATCTGTTGGTGTGGAACTACATCCGCAAAGTTAAGCCCACCTATGTCCTCCGGCTCTCCGCCCTCGATGATTTGGATTACATGAATTACATCCCTGGCGAAGGGCTGAGGATCGGTGCCAGGGCCAAAGTGGCCCAACTTCTTGAACAGCCGGAGGTTGCCGGAAAGTTCCCGGCCCTGTATGAATCCGCCTTGACCTTTGCCACCCCGCAGATTCGCAACATGGCGACCGTGATGGGAAATGTTCTGCGTGCCTCGCCGGCCGGGGACTGTTCCTGTGCCATCCTGGCCCTTGGTGGCCAGGTGGTTCTGCAAGGCCCTGACGGTCAGAGGTTGGTTGATATTGACGATTTCTGGATCTCATACGGGGTTACGGCGCGGAAAAATGATGAACTGGCGGTGGAACTTCGGATCCCCGAACCGACTTCGATAACCCGTTCTGCATTTTATCGCCTGACCCGGGTTCACGAAGATCTTGCCAAGCTCAACGTAGCCGTCCGCTTCGAAATGTGTCAGAACGGTTGTCGGTCGGCACGCATCTCCATGGGGTGCGTCGGTCCCACTCCGCTCCGCCTCAAGCAGACAGAGAAACTGCTTGAGGGAGTGCCGGTCACCGACGAACTGCTGCAACAGGTCGCTGCGGCGGCCCGGAAGGAGATCGCCCCTATCGCTGATCAGCGCTCGACGGAGGAATACCGGCGTCAGGTCTCAGGGGTCATCCTCACGCGGGTGATCGAACGGGCGGCAGGGACACACCGGATTGCGATTTGAAAGAGTGAGATAAAGGAGATACGCATGAAAACCAAAATGATTACGCTCTGCGTCAATGGCAAGGATCATCGTTTTGAAGCGCCGGTCAACCGGACTCTTCTTCAGGCGCTGCGCGATGATCTTCGGCTGACTGAGACCAAATACGGCTGCGGTACCGGCGAATGCGGCGGCTGCACGGTGCTGGTGGACGGCAAGGACAGCATCTGTTCCTGCCTGACCCTGGCAGTTGAAGCTGAGGGAAGACACATCACCACCGTCGGCGGGATGACCCGCAATGGCGAACTGCACCCGATCCAGGTTGCCTTTATTGAAGAAGGTGCCATCCAGTGCGGCTACTGCACCCCGGGGATGATCATGAAGACCGCCAGCATCCTGGCCAACAATCCGACCCCCAGTGAAGAGGAGATCCGCACGGGTCTGGAGGGCAACATCTGCCGCTGCACCGGGTACGAAAAAATTGTGCAGGCGGTACAGCGCGCCAGTCAGATGCTGGACACTTCACAAAACCAGAAAACAGGAGGTTTGGGAACATGAGTAAGCAGACCTATGTTGGCAAGAACATCCCCAAACTGGACGCCCGGGAGAAGGCCACCGGCCAGGCCATCTATGCCGCTGACCTGCAGCTCCCCGGGATGCTCTACGGGAAGATCGTTCGCTGTTGGGATCACGCTCACGCCAGAGTTCTCAAGCTCGACCTTGCCGAAGCCGCCAGGGTTCCAGGCGTCATCAAGGTACTGGGGCCCCAAGATGTTACCCGGAAAACCTATAATACCGGGGTGTTGGACCTGATGGTTCCCGGGGAGATAGGTCAGCTGCTGGGCGATGTCGAGGACCAGCATATTTTTACTGAGCATGTCCGTCACCAAGGTGATGCCATCTGTGGGATTATTGCCGAAAGTGAAGAGATCGCCGAGCTGGCCGCAGAAAAAGTCAAGGTCCTCTACGAGCCGCTGCCGGTTTATCTGAGTGCCGAAGAATCGGCGAAGCCGGACGCCTTCCAGTTCGATGAGAGAAAGCCCGGCAACCGGGCCTTCCAGCTCCCGGAAGCGATGTTCCCCGATAATAGTTACGGCTGGGGGGACGTCGACGTCGAGATGGCCAAAGCCGATCTGATTGTAGAAGAGACTTTTTACGTGCCGAAGGTCAAGCAATGCCAGATGGAAGCCCATGCCTATGTGGCCCATTACGACCAGACCGGCCGGTTGAACTGTTGGACTTCGACCCAGATGCCCAAGTGTGTCCAGCCCAAGCTGGCCCGTCTTTTCGAGCTGTCGATCTCCCGGGTCAACCTGGTCTCGACGACCATCGGTGGCGGCTTTGGCGCCAGACTGGGAATGGTTTTCGAACCGGAGACCTGCGCTATGGCCATGGCCGTTCCGGGTCGCCCGGTCAAGGTTCAGTCGTCCCGCGAAGAGGACTGGGTCGCCTCAGAAAGTCGTCATCCCGGCAAGTATAAGATCAAGCTGGGCGTCAAGAAAGACGGTACCCCCGTTGCCCTCGACGCCCACTTCACCTCCAACGCCGGCGCCTATTTTACCCACGCCTCCGGTACGGCCTTTACCACCGGGTCGTGGCTGAGCGGGATGTACAAGATCGGGGCCCTCCGTTATAAGGGCGACACCTATTACACCAACCAGGCCCCCAGTGGTGCCTTTCGCGGTTACGGTAATCCTCAGACCAACTTCGCTCTGGAGCAGATCGTTGATCAGGTTTGCAAGAAGCTCAAAATCGATCCGGTCGAATGGCGGAAAAAATGGCACAAGGGCGAGGGTGATGATGGCTGGTGTATCGGCGTTCCCTATTCGTCCTGCGCTCTCGACGAATGTTTGGATCGGGGAGCCGAAGCGATCGGCTGGAAAGAAAAACGCGCCAAGTACGCCAACCAGAGCGGTACCAAGCGGCGCGGCATTGGGGTTGGGGTCATGAACCACACCAGCGGCGCCATGCCGATGCTGCTGGAGCACACCACCTGCACCATCAAAATGAACGAAGATATGTCTGTCGTGATCACCCTGTCCTGTTCTGACCTTGGCCAGGGTTCACATACGGTGCTCAAACAGATCGCTGCCGATAGCCTCGGCATCTCGATGGACGAGATCCACATCCTTGTCAATATGGATGCGGCCGGTTTCGATATCGGCTCCCACGCCAGCCGGACCACTTATGTCGGCGGCGGCGCTGTTCTCAAGGCCTGCGAAGATGTCAAGCGGCAACTCATCGAGCGGGCTGCCATCCGCCTGGAGATTCCCGAAGGGGAGTTGAAAATCAAGGATCAGCAGGTCCTCTCCAGGAAGAACCCGGAGAAGCGCCTCTCCGTCAAGGAGATCTGTCACACCGGCGTTTACAATTTCACCGACCCGCAAACGGGCAAGACCAACGGGGTTCCCGGGCAGATTCAGGGTTATGCCAGTCACTTCCCCAGCCATAACTCACCGCCGTTTGGCGCCTGCTTTGCCGAGGTTGAGGTCGATACCGAGACCGGCGAGGTCCAGGTGCTGGAACTGGTTATTGCCCACGACATAGGTCGGGCCATCAATCCGATGGCCGTTGAAGGACAGCTGGAAGGCGGCGCCCATCAGGCGCTCGGCATGACCCTGACCGAAGAGACCTGCTATGATGAGGCGGGGCTGTGTCGCAACAACAGTTTCACCGACTACAAACTGTTCGGTCCGGTCGATATGCCGAAGATCACGTGCATTCTGGTGGAACAGCCCGATCCGATAGCTCCCCTGGGGATGAAAAGCGTCGGCGAGGCCGGTCCGGTCAACCCGGTGGGGGCGACGGCCAACGCCATCTCTCACGCTCTGGGAATCATGTTCACCGCTGCGCCGATCACGCCGGAGAAAATTCTCCGGGCCATCAACGGCTGATGGAACTGTGAAGCGCGGCATTGGGGAGGTGGTCATCTGCCTCCTCTTTGTCATGTTTACAGTCGGAAAAGTCTCGGCTATTATTGGTAACCCAGCTATGGGTGCCGGAATTGTCGGTTTTTTCGTAACTATTCGGCGGGATGGCCTCGCGCTGCCGAATAGTCTTTTTAAGGAGTAAAGGCATGTGGGACTGGATTGGTAAGCTTGACGAATTGCGCCGTCAGGATCAGTTGGCTGTTCTGGTCACGGTGACGAAGACGACCGGTTCGACACCCCGGAAGCAGGGCGCCAAGATGATCGTTCTCCCCGATGGTTGTTTTTATGGAACTGTCGGTGGGGGGGTGCCGGAGTACCACGCCCTTGAGGAGGCCCGGGACTGTCTGGAAACTGCCCATTCCAGGTTTGCCGAGATCCCGCTGCAACAAAATGGAGAGTTCCCGGCCTGTGGCGGAACGATGGAGATGTACATGGAAGTGATCAACAGTAATCCCTCCCTCTATCTTTTTGGTGCCGGACACGTGGGGCAGAGTTTGTGCCAGGTTTTGGAGGGAACCCCGTTTGTTATTCATCTGGTCGATGATCGTGAAGAATGGATCAATGCCTCCGGGGTCCCCTCCGGAGTTATTCGCCACCACTGTCGTTGGAGCGATTTTATCGAGAACGCCAACTGGTGCGACAAGCGGAGCTACGTGACCATTGTGACCTATAATGGGACGGTTGATCAGCAGGTTCTCGAAGAAGTGGTGCCGCATCCCACCCGTTACATCGGCATGATCGGCAGCAAGACCAAGTGGGGACGGGTTGAAAAGAACCTGACCGATAAGGGACTCGATCTCTCCGACGTACGCTGTCCCGTTGGTCACGACAATGGTGGCAACTCCCCGCGGGAGATTGCCATAAGCATTGCCAGCCAACTTCTCTCGGTCTACAACGGACGCGAGTGAGATGGTCGATAAGGAGCTGAAGAACCGGGTAATTCTAATCAAGGGGGCGGGGGAGATGGCAACCGGCGTGGCCTGCCGCCTCTTCGGTTCGAATCTGCGACGCATCCTCATGCTGGAGACGGACTCCCCCCTGGCGGTGCGCCGGCAGGTCTCTTTCTGCGAAGCTGTCCGCGAGGGAGGCAAGGTTGTGGAGGGGATCGAGGCGGTTCGGGTTGCGGAAGAGTCCGAGCGGCTCGAAGCTTGGGACAGAGGAAAAATTGCCGTCCGGGTCGATCCGGCGGCCAGGAGTATCGCCTGTCTCAGGCCTGATGTCCTCATTGATGCGACCCTCGCCAAGCGGAACCTCGGCATCTCCATTGACGATGCTCCCCTGGTTATCGCCCTCGGCCCCGGGTTTGAGGCCGGGAAGGACTGTCATGTCGTGGTCGAGACCAACCGCGGGCATGATCTCGGACGTTTAATTCACTCTGGAAAGGCCGTGGCGAACACCGGCGTCCCCGGGGTTATCGGTGGCTACGACAAGGAGCGGGTTCTGCGTTCTCCGGCGGATGGTCTTTTTGTGACAGAGAGGCAGATCGGTGACCCTGTGTGTGCCGGGGAGTTGCTCGGTCGGGTCGATGATGCCGAGGTAGTTGCCTCGATTGACGGCCTTCTGCGTGGCCTTATCCGTCCCGGCTCCAGGGTGCGGAAGGGGCTTAAGATCGGTGATATCGATCCGAGGGGAGAACGGGTTTACTGTGACACCATCTCAGAGAAGGCCCGTGCCCTGGGCGGGGCCGTTCTCGAATCGGTCCTGGCCGTCTATAACAGGTGAGTTCTGCTATGATGTCGATTGACAACATCCTCCCCTTGGCAACGCGGGGTGTTTTGAGTCTCACTGGAGGCGGCGGGAAAACCAGCCTCATGTTTCACCTTGCCCGGCTGTTGAGCGACGCCGGGAAGACGGTTTTGACCACCACCACCACCAAGATCTTTGTCCCCACCGTCTCCCAGTCCGAAACGGTGCTGGTCGATACCGATCCGCAGGCGATCCTTTTGCAGGCCGCCTCCCTCCCTGAACGGGGGCACATCACCGCGGCCGCTGCCCGGATGGATGATACCGGCAAACTCAAAGGCTTTGCACCGGAGGCGATCCGTCTTTTTGAGGATTCGGGGTTGTTCGACTGGATTCTCGTTGAGGCCGACGGTTCTGCCCGTCGTCCTCTCAAGGCCCCTGCCGAACATGAGCCGGTGATCCCTCCCAACACCAGTATCTTGATTGCCGTGGCGGGCCTTGAGGTTCTCGGCCGACCCCTGACCGAGGAGTTTGTTTTTCGCTCCGAACTCGCCGGCGAACGGATGAATCTGAAGGCGAAAGAGCTCATCACCGAATTCGCCCTGGCTCGTCTGTTTGCCCATCCCTCAGGGTCCTTCAAGGGGGCTCCACATCAGGCTGCCCGCTTCATATTTCTCAACCAGGCCGACGACGCGAAACGATGTGAGGCAGGAGCGCGGATTGCGGCTCTGCTCCGGCAAAGCCCCCGGCCGGTGGCTGAATCCCTGATCGTCGGACAGGCCCTGAAATCGATCCGTATCCACGCCTGCCATTCCTTGAGGACCGCGTCATGAACCGTGCCCCCAGGGTGGCGGGCATTATTCTGGCGGCAGGCCGTAGTTCCCGTATGGGGCGGCCCAAACAACTGCTCTCTTTGCGTGGGCAAACCGTCATAGAGTGTGTTATCGACAGCGCCCTGGCCTCCTCCCTCGACAAGCTTGTCGTGGTTCTTGGTCATCGGGCAGAGGAGATACGGGGCCTGCTCACCGGCCGCGATGTGACGGTGGTTCGCAATACCGACTATCAAAGAGGTCAGAGCTCCTCCCTCCGGGTCGGACTTCGAGCGGTCAGGGAGGAGGTGGATGCGGTCCTCTTTCTTCTCGGAGACCAGCCCCTCATTATTCCCGAGACCATCGACAGCATCCTCACCGCCTACATAAACCGCCCGGCTCCCATCGTCATCCCCCGGTTTGACGGGAGAAGGGGGAACCCGGTCCTTTTCGATCGCCAGACTTTTGCTCGTATCGATGCTCTCTCCGGGGACACCGGAGGCCGAGTTCTTTTTCAGGAATACGCCGGTGATATCGTGGAAGTGCCCCTCCACGACCCCGCCGTCCATTTCGACATCGACACCGAGCAGGACTACCAGATGCTTAAAAAGATGTAACGATTCAGCAGCACGGTGGATGACCTCGGGGTGCATAAAATGTTGGAAGAGTCAGGTTTTGGTAACCCCTCAGACTCATTCACTGGACAGGTCTTTTCGACGAGATCGTCGTGAGGCAGACTGACAATAATAAACCGGCAGCGCGACGCTGGCAGATGCTACGGGGACGGTCATGGAAAAGAAATTCTGGGCAGAAGCCTGGGAACAGGGCAATATCGGGTTTCACCAGAAAATCATTCATAGCTATCTGCGCCGGTTTTACCGCCGGTTGGGCATTGCCGAAGGCGATTCGGTTTTCGTCCCCCTTTGTGGAAAATCGCTCGATATGGTGTGGCTGCAGCAGCAGGGGGCGGCTGTCGTAGGGGTGGAACTCAGCCCTCTTGCCGTGCAGGCATTCTTTGAAGAGAACGATTTGAACGCGTTCCGGGACCAACAGGAACCCTTCGAGAGTTATAGCAGCGGCAATCTGCAGCTTCTCTGCGGCGATTTGTTTGATCTCAGCCAAGAGGAAATCTGTCATGCCCGTGCGGTCTATGATCGCGCTTCTCTGGTGGCTCTGCCAAAAGAAATGCGACGGTGTTATGCTGCTAAACTCGCCTCTCTGTTGCCGTCAGGAGGTCGGGTCCTTCTGGTGAGTTACGATTACGATCAGGCAGAGATGGCAGGGCCTCCTTTCGCTGTCTCTGCAGAGGAGTTGGTCGAACTGTTCGAGGCTGATTTTACCATGGAACTGCTGGCTGAGGGGGACGTCCTTGAAAGCCATCGGGTGTTGGCGGAGAGAGGCTTGACGCGGTTATCCGAGAAAGCCCACCTGCTGATTCGAAAGTGAGAGCATAAAGGAAAGGGAGAAAAACAATCTTCCGGGCCGGGGTGACGGTGTTATGGATGACAGGTACAAGACGCAAGAACGGTTGATTGAACAGCTGCAGGAAGAGATCGAGGCCCGCAAAAAGACCGAAAAGGAGTTGCGGGAGGCGTTGCTCCGGGCCAACGTGGTCTGGGATCAGGCGTTTCAGTTCATCGGTTTGCTGACCATTGACGGAACGATGGTCGCGGTCAACCAGGCTCCCCTGAGTTTTTCAGGGATCAAAAAAGCGGAGGTATTGGGCAAGCCCTTCTGGGAGGCCCCCTGGTTCGACCGCTCGGCCGCTCTGCGGGACAGGATTCGAACCTCCCTCGATATTGCGGTCAAAGGCGAGCTGGTCCGCTTCGAGGAGTGGCTGAGGGATAAGCGCGGAACCCTTCGCTGCATCGATATTTCGATAAAGCCGGTGCGGGATGATGCCGGAGATATCATTTTCGTGATACCTGAAGGTCGCGATATCACCGATCGGAAACGGGCAGCGCAGGAACTTCGAGAGAGTGAGGAACGCCTTCAGGCCATCCTGGACAACTCACCGGCCGTCATTTACCTCAAGGATCCCGACGGCTGCTATCGACTGATCAACCGGAAGTTTGAAGAGCTTTTTCACGTTGAGAGGAATCAGTTTCTCGGGAAGACCGACCAGGATATTGTTTCGAAGGAAGTCGCCGATAAGTTTCAGATGCACGACAGGGCAGTGATCGAATCGGGCGGAGCCATTCAGGTCGAAGAGGAGGTCACCCATGATGACGGCCTTAATTCCTACATTTCCCTGAAATTTCCTCTCCGTGACATCAAAGGGGAAATCTACGCCGTGTGCGGGATATCCAGCAACATCACCGAGCGCAAGAAAATGGAAAACGTGGTTCGCGAGAGCGAGCGCCGGGTCCGTGCTATCAACAAGGAACTCGAAGCTTTTGCGTACTCCGTTTCCCACGATCTTCGGGCTCCTTTGCGCAGCATCGACGGTTTCAGCCAGATTCTTCTCGAGGACTATTCGGACGTGCTCGATGAGCTTGGCAAGAGTTATCTGGTCCGCGCCCGGGCCGGCAGCCAGAGGATGGGGAAACTCATCGATGATCTTTTAAAGCTTTCGCAGCTGACGCGCGGTGAGATACTCAAGCGTCGGGTCGACTTGAGTCGCCTGGCCCGTGAAATCGCCGCCGAGTTGCAGGAAGACCAACCGGAGCGAGAGGTCGAGTTCCTTATCGCCCCGGAGCTGGTGGCCGAAGGCGACGAGGCCCTGCTGCGCGTGCTGCTGAAGAACCTGATCGGCAACGCCTGGAAATTCACTGGCCGCGCCGGCCGGGCGAGAATTGAATTCGGGGCGTTGATGTCAGCCGAGGGCGGTGTGACGATGGAACCGGATGAACCCGTATATTTCGTGTGCGATAACGGTGCCGGGTTTGACATGGCTTTCCAGGACAAACTGTTCGGAGCTTTTCAGCGCCTGCATCGTGCGATTGATTTTCCGGGAACAGGTATTGGCCTTGCCACCGTGGAGCGGATCATTCGCCAGCACGGTGGCCGGGTTTGGGGAAAAGGGGTTGTCGGCGAAGGGGCCACTTTTTTCTTTACCCTGGGGCCTTGACCGTATCACCAGAGCTGCAGACGGAAGCAACGATCACAAGGTTAAACAGAGGGCTTAACAGCTTCAGTTGGAGGAACATGTATGGGGGGAAAGCTCATTCTTTTGGTCGAGGACAGCCCGGACGATGAATTGCTGACTATCCGGGCTCTGAAGAAGAACAACATCGCGAATGAAGTGGTCGTGGTAAGAGACGGCGTTGAGGCCCTCGATTTCCTCCTCGGCAGGAGGGCCTATGCGGATCGTAATCCAAAGGATTTGCCCCAGCTCGTGCTGCTGGACCTGAAGCTTCCCAAGTTTGATGGCCTGGAGGTGCTGCGGCAGGTGCGTGAGGATGAAAGAACCTGCCTGCTTCCGGTGGTGATTTTCTCCTCGTCGAAGGAAGAGAGCGACCTGGTGGAATGTTACAGGCTGGGAGCGAACAGCTACATTCGCAAGCCGATCGATTTTGTCCAGTTTTCCAATGCGATCAAGAGCCTGGGATTGTACTGGCTGGTCTTGAATGAGGCTCCATCGAGTTCAGGAACGCCCTGACCTTTGCCCTGCGCAGGCGGTGATGGTCGGCCCGGACGATGGGCAGACCGGTACGCCGTAGCGCCGTTTTATCCACGACCAGGAGGAATTCCCTTGTCAGGTAAAAAACCATATACGTACAGCAGTCGGATCCGTTTCACTCATACTGATCCTGCCGGGTATGTCTTTTTCCCACGGTTTTTTGAGAAGTTTCAGGCTGCGGTCGAAGACTGGTTCAACCTCGAGTTGGCGGTCGACTACGCTGGCCTTGTGCTGAATCGGGGGCTTGGGCTTCCGACCGCCCATACCGAATGTACTTTTATTAAGCCATGCCTTCTCGGCGAGATGCTCGACTTATCGTTGCGGCTGATAAGGGTCGGAAATACAAGTTTGACAGTCGAATTCATCGGTTCGGTTGCCGGAAAGCAGCGCTTGCGTGCCCGGTCCATACTCGTCTTCATCCGCTTGAAGGATGGCACGCCGGTGCCGATCCCCGCAGATCTGCGGGGGAAATTCGAGGACTATCAGGCGCAATCCTGACTGAGCGCCACCGTCAAGGGAAAGGCCGCCCGCTTGTGGGGGCGGCCCTTTAATGAAGCAGAGGAGTAACTATTCAGCACCCCGAGGCCTTCGGGCTGAATAGTTACGCAGAGGATTTCCACTGTGTCTGTGGCTCCGGGTCGACCTTAGGCCGGGATCATGGCAAACACGCGAACCGGGCTGCCCGATCCGTTCACGATCTTCATCGGTGCGGTGATGAGGATCGCTCCGGTGGGTGGCAACTGATCAAGGTTGCACAGGCTGGCCAAGCCGAATTTTCCCGCCCCATGGATCAGATTATGGCACGGAAACATGGGGTCGAAGAGATGGGCCTGCCCGGCATCGGTACCTACGGTCTCTGAACCAAAGCCCGCCACGTCCCGTTCGATCAGAAAACGGATGCACTCAACACTCGGGCCAGGCGAGTGCGCTCCATCTTCTTTCAGGTTGAGAAAGGATGCTTCATCGGTGCGTTTGGACCAATCGGTGCGCATCAGAACCCAGGAACCCGCCGGGATACGGCCGTGCTGCTGCTCCCAGGTTTCGAGAAATTCAGGGGTCAACAGAAAGTCTTCGTCGGCAGCGGACTCCTTGCTGGTATCGATGACACAGACCGGGCCTATATGTTTTTTCGCTGGAATGGTATCGAGGGTATTGGCGGGCTGGTCTTTACCGGTCACCCAGTGAACAGGGGCATCGAAATGAGTCCCGGTGTGCTCACCGACATGGATGGTATTCCAATACCACGCCGGTCCCCGCTCGTCATATCTGGAGATGACTTCCCTGCTGAAGCGGGGGGATTGGGCAAATTCGGGAGGAAGGGCAATGACCGGGGTCTCCTCGCCCAGCGGCTGGGTCAAATCAACGACCTTAATGCTGCCATCCGTAAGATTGTTCAGAACCTGGACCAGCGCCTGCGAAGAATTTGACATGCTCATAATTCAACTCCTGTCCTGTTGGGGGGATTGATCCGATAATAAACCACTGTAACTATTCAGCACCCCGAGGCCATCTGGCTGAATGATTTCCTTCTCGATACCCATGCCTTGTACTCCTCAGAGGCGGTTGTCCGACAATTCATGACCGGCCGCAAACCCAGCCGGTTGGCCCATATTTCAGTTCCCTTTCAGGCCATAGCTACGGCCATGGGCCCTCGAGCCAAAAGCTGTTCCCAGCTTGGAAGACACTCAAGGTTCAGCAATCTGATGCCATATTCGTGCCGGGTTTCGGCTCACCCGGGGGCTGGCTTTCAGATCTCTTCCCCCCCGGGCTTTTCTGCCCCCCATCTTGAGCCCTGTTGAGGGCTGAAAATTCCAGTCGGTCAATATCTCTCAGATTTATATTCCAATGTTTGGGAACTAAGCCTCTTTTGAGTGTTTTGATTTCTAATATTTTGGATAATTCCCAACATGTTGGAATGCCGTCCTCTGGATATGCTTCGAAAAATAATCGCTAGAGGAGATTTAAATACTGTAAAAACGGATATATGCGCACATATCAAACAGTTTCTAAGACATGGCATGCCGTTTGCTTTTTGATTGACTGTAAGGCGATTATTTTTGAATAACGTTGTTTTTTTTGTTGATTGACACTCAGTAAATGGCCCTGCTTTCTGGTGCCGTGGGAGGGTGATTTCGGGGTAATTACTAACACTGTTTTATTAAAATAAGTAATTAGGTACCGTAATGCTTGTCCGGGTCGGCTCAATCCTCTCTGTCGCGGGGTTTAAGCAACACGGTTGGCTCTTGGGTTTCTGTAAAGAAGAGGAGGACGACCTTGAAACAGAGTGAAATGGTGGCACAGAAGGATTACTGGGCAAAGAGCGCCTGTAAAATGTGTATCCATAGTTGCGCGATCAGGGCTCATGTCGTTGATGGTGTTGTGGTGAAAATTGAAGGAGATCCTGATAATCCCAGTAATCGAGGGAAGTTGTGCCCCAAGGGACAGGCTGGTATTCACCGGCTTTACGATCCGCACCGGGTTAAAACACCTTTGAGACGGACCAATCCTGAGAAGGGGATTGGGGTTGATCCCAAGTGGGAACCCATTTCCTGGGACGAAGCCCTTGATACGGTCGCCGAGAAACTTAAGGCGATCCGGGAAGACGACCCCCGCAAGCTTCTTCCGGCAATCAATGATTTTCACAGGATCCACATCTGGGGTTGGGGCGCTGCGTTCGGTACTCCACACTACTTTTCAACGGTCGGACAGTATTGCGGTGCCGCCTATCACCCCTTGAACGGGATTCTTGACGGTTCCTTTGCGGCCATCAACGATTACAATCACTGCAAATATTGGATTCAGATCGGTGCAGGGGATGGATTTTCCTCTCATCTTCATGTCGCGGCTTCCATTAAACGCATGGCTGATGCCCGGGTAGAGCGGGGGATGAAGCTGGTCGTGGTCGAACCGCGCATGTCTGCGGGGGCAGCCAAGGCCGACGAGTGGTTGCCGGTCAGACCTGGAACCGACCGGGCCTTTGTCCTGGGGATGGTCTATGTCCTGCTCCATGAACAGAATGTTTACGACGCAGGTTTCATGCGTAAACACACCAATGGCATCTATCTGGTGGCCCCCGATGGCAACCTGTTCCGGAATGCTGAGACCGCAAAGCCGATGGTTTGGGATTCGGCCGGCAATACCGCCAGAGAGTATGACACAGAGGGTCTAAACCTTGAGGATGTCGCGCTCGAGGGGGTCTATACCATCGAAGGTGTAGAGTATCGCCCGGCCTTCCAGGAGGTCAAGGATAGTCTCAAGGATCATACCCCTGAGCGGATGGCTGAAATCTGTTCGATCCCGGCCGAAACGATCCGCAGGATCGCTACTGAGTTCGGTGAGGCGGCCTGTATCGACAGTACCATCAAAATCAATGGTAAGGAGTACCCCTATCGGCCGGCCGCAGTGAATTTCTATCGCGGGGCTATCGGCCACTTTGATGGCGGTTTGGACTCCGCTGCGATGAAACTGATCAACCTGGTCATCGGCAACATCGATGTCCCCGGCGGGCACATCGGCGTCGGCCTTGACCACCGTCTTCTCATCCTCAAGGAGGGTAAGGACGGGATGATCGAGCCCCAGCCACATCTCCTGCACCCGGCTTACGAGTTCGCCGAAAAACCCTACAGTTATCAACTTATGGAGTGGTACCCGATCGGAATAGATCCTGGTCACCTGATTGCGGAAAATGTCCTGAACCCGGAAAAATACGGATTCGACTTCCAGCCCGAGGCGCTCATCATCGAACATTCCAACCCGATGTGGAACCTCTCAGCGACCAATAAGGTCATAGAAGTATTCAAGAAGTTAAAGTTCATCGTTGCCATCGACATCGTCCTCAACGAATCGACAGACTGGGCTGATATTGTTCTTCCGGATCTTTCCTATCTGGAGTCACATCTCCTGGTTTGTATCGAGCCGCCGATGGTGACGGGTCATGTCTACCGGCGTCCGGTCATTGAGCCACTCTATGATGGCCGTGACGCGACCGATATCCTGACCGAACTGGCGAAGCGGATCGGGTTCCTGCCCGAATGGAACGGGCTGTTGAACTTTACCATGTTCCTCTCCGAGGAAAATCATCTGGATCCAGATACCCCGTATTCAAGTCTGGAGCTGACCGACCGCATGGCCAAGAGCATCTACGGTCAGGACAAGGGATTGGAATGGTTTCAGGAACATGGACATACAACCCGTGACCAGACCCCGGAGGAGATGTACCTGCCGTATGCCAAGCTGGGACAGAGAATTCCTCTTTACTTCAACTTCATTAAGGAAGTTGGGGACGATATGGCTGAAAAGATGAAGACCGCTGGTGTTGAATGGGACACCTCGGCGTATCTGCCGGTTCCCGTATGGCGAGACCATCATCCGCTGCACAATACGCCGCCGGAATATGACCTTTACGCTTTTGCCTTCAAGGAAGCACAGGCTAATTTTTCCGAAAGCACAACCCTTCCCTGGATTGATGAGGTGGTCAGTTGCCAGCCCATGCATCTCGGGGTCATGATCAACTCCAAAACCGCCAGGAATAAGGGGATCAAGACCGGGGATATCCTCAAGATCGAATCGCCTTTCGGCGAAATTACCGGTCGTGCCACGGTCGGTGAAGAGGTCCATCCGGAATGTATCGCTATTTCCAACACGATCAGTCGCTGGTCTCAACATCCGGTCGGTAAGAAGCAGCGTTCTACCCACTTTAACAAGCTGCTTCCGGCAGATGTCAAATGGACCTGCGGCATGACGGGGCATCTGGAGACAACCGCCAGGGTTAAATTGAGCGTTATCAGTGAATAGGAGACTGAAGATATGCGTTTAGGAATGGTTATAGACCTCAAGCGTTGTGTGGGGTGCCAGGCCTGTACAGTCGCCTGTAAGGCCGAGAATGGGACTTCACCGGGCATAATGTACACCAAGGTTCTCGACCAGGTCTCTGGTACGTATCCCAATGTCCGCAAGCAGTTCGTGCCGGTTCTCTGTAATCACTGTCGGAATGCTCCCTGTGAAAGGGTTTGTCCGACCGGTGCCACACACAAACGTGAAGACGGGATTGTGCTGGTTGATCACGACAAGTGTATCGGTTGTCGTGCCTGCTATGTGGCCTGTCCGTACAATAATCGGATTTTCCTGAAAAGAGGAAAGCTCAAGGAGGGGTACTACGGCAAAAAAATGACCCCTTACGAGCGGGCCAAGTACCCGGAGCATCAGGATGGAATTGTCGAGAAATGTAAGTTCTGCTCCCATCGCATCGATGAGGGACTCACGGAGACCTCCTGTGTGCAGACCTGTCCCGCCGATGCCCGGATTTTCGGTAACCTGGATGACCCGGAAAGCAAGGTCAGTCGCCTGATCCGCAGTCGTGGCGGCCGGCAGGCCTTGTGTGAAGATGATACTGATCCCTCTGTTTACTATCTAGATTAGGAGAAATCTCATGGGTAGAAGTATCCCCCTGGTGGAAAAGGAATTTGTTGCCGGATTCCGCCAGCAGACGGAATGGGCCGGGCTCATCGCCAGTGCCTTCTTCTTCGGCAAGGTCGGTTCCGGATTGTTCATCATGTCGGTTTTCCTGCAGAGTCGGCTCGGTATGCTGATCGGTTTGTTGATTGTCCTTTGTGGCAAGGGGGGGGCTCATATGCTCTATCTGGGGAGACCGTTGCGGTTTTGGCGCGCGATGAGTCGACCGGGCAGCTCCTGGGTGTCTCGCGGGATCTGGGCCATGTCGCTGATGCTGGCTGCCGGTTTTATCGCCATTAGTCTGCCGCCGGGCAGCCCGTTGTTTATGCCCCTGGCCATTTTCGCCGTGATATGTGCCTTTGTGGTGGCGGTTTACGATGGCTTTCTGTTGACCTCGTCACCAGCCATTCCCATCTGGAATACCGCTCTGATGCCGGTTATGTGCATGTTCTATGCTTTGCTGGGCGGCACCACCATGGTCCTGTTCCTGAAGCATCTGGGCTTCATTCAATTGAGTGGAAAATTCACCGCGTTGCTGCCCTCGGTTGAGATCACCCTGCTGGTGGTCAATCTGCTCATCGTGCTGCTCTTTTTAGTCGGAAGCATCAATACCGGCAGTGCGGGCCGGGAGTCTTTTGACCTGCTTGTCAAAGGTCCTTATGCCGTCCCCTTCTTCGCCCTCGTGATCGGTGTCGGTCTGGTCTTTACCCTGTTGATGAGTTTTGTTGCCGGGCCTCGTGCCGGTGCGGGAACTGTTGCCCTGATAACCGTGGCCGACCTTATCGGCCATTACTTTATTTTTTTCCTGCTGCTGAAAGTCGGTGTCTTTAAGCCGGTGCTTGGCTTCCTTAAAATATAGCCACCGGGGGAGAAACGAGTATGTTGCAGTTCATCATTCAGGGAAGAGGCGGCCAGGGAGCGCAGCTGGCCGGTAAGCTCCTGGCGGACGTGTTTTTCCAGGAAGGGCGGTATGTCCTGGTCTATGCTTCCTACGGGGGGGCCCGCCGGGGAAACCCCGTCAGTTCATCGCTTCGCGTCGATGATAAGCCGATTCGGTTGCGCTGCGACATCGAGCATCCCGATGCCATCGTCTGTTTCGATCCCAGCCTTCTTGAGGGGGGCAAGCTGCTCAACGCCGCAACGGGGCAGACGCTGGTGTTGATCAACTCATCCCTTCCCGCCAAAGAATTTGCCCATCTGGGCGATTTCAAGGTTGTCACGATCGATGCCAGGACGATTGCCCAAAAACACCAATTGGGACGAATCGTGAATACGACCCTGGTGGGTGCCTCACTTGGGCTTCTCGGTTATTCCAATGTCGAGTTGCTGGAAAAGGTTGTTGGCGAAACAAGCCCGCTCAAGCCAGAGGGTAATGTTGCGGCCTGCATGGAAGGATACCGGATCGCCAGGAAAGGGAGTTGTTAGATGGCAGGCATAGAGAGCAGGGTTCCGTCGATTTGGACCACCGGGTGGACCGACATATTGAACACGGGGACCTGGCGTAATGCCATCGCCGTACATCAGAAACGACCGGCTCCCTGCCACGGGGGCTGCCCTGTTGACGGGGAAATTCCGGTATGGGTGCAGCAGGTGCGCAATGAGGATTTCAAGGCGGCATGGGAGACCCTGGTGGAAAACAATCCACTTCCCGCGGTTATCGGAAGAACCTGTCATCGTCCCTGTGAAGGAGTCTGCAACCGGGCCGAGTACGACGGGGCTGTTTCTATCAACGCCCTGGAGCAGTATGTCGGCGATCTGGCGATCAGGAAGGGTTGGGTATTTCCTGTTCCCCCCATCGAATTGGATCAGCACGTGGCCGTCATCGGTGGCGGGCCCGCCGGTCTTTCTTGCGCCTATCAGTTACGGCGGAAAGGTTTTCGGGTCACCCTCTTTGATGCCAACCCTGAGTTGGGAGGGGTCCTGCGTTACGGAGTCCCCGAATACCGTCTTCCTAAAAAAACCGTGGCTGCCGAGACCCGGCGGATAGTCGACCTGGGAGTTAACGTCATCAGTGGACAAAAACTGACCGGGAAAGATTTGGGAAAGATCGAGCAGGAGTACTCCGCCATCTTTATCGCCTTTGGTGCCCACCGGCCCAAAAGTCTCCCGCAGTTTCCCGACGACGCTGACCGGGTGCTGGACGGGATCGCCTTTCTCCGGAGTGTCAGGCTTGGTAGCCCCGCTGAACTCGGTCAGAAAGTCGTGGTTATCGGTGGCGGCAGCGTCGCCATGGACGTTGCCGGCTCGGCACTCAGGTTGGGGAGGCAGGCAGAAATCATCGCCTTGGAAGGAAGAGAGGTCATGCCTGCTCCGGAAGACGAGATTGAGGACGTGGTCGCGGAGGGAGTTCGGTTAATTGACGGGGCCATGGTCAAGACCGTTGAGGCCATTTCCAAATCGTTGCGCCTCCATTGTATCAAGGTGAAACTCGACCCGGATACTCCCATTGGGGTGATTCGGCCCCTTGAGGTCAGTGGCACCGAATTTACCCTGGAGGCCGACACTGTCATCCTGGCCGTTGGGCAGGATCCGGAACTGGCTGATTGGGAGGATCAGGTTCGGGTTGCCAAGGGGATGGTCGAGATTGACGCTGATTATCGGACCAGTCGCCAGGGGATCTTTGCCGCAGGCGACGTTGCCAGTGCCGAACGCTTCGTATCCACAGCCGTTGGCGAAGGGAGAAAAGCGGCCAACAGCATCGCGCAATACCTTGGTCAGCCCCCCGCACTCAGGGACGTTACCGCCATTGGTGCGGCGCAAGAGCCAGACGTTGCCTTCGCTGATATCAATACCTTTTACTTCCCGCCCCGGGACCGCAGTGAGCGGGACAAGGTTGCCGCGGAGGTCAGAAAGGCCAGCTTCGCAGAAATCAGGCTGGGGTTGACGGACGAGCAGGCACTGGTTCAGGCCACGCGCTGCTTCAGTTGCGGAGCTTGTCTTGAGTGCGACAACTGCGTTTATTTCTGCCCGGACATGGCCATCGTGAAAGATTCAACCTCGCCGCTGTATTACAAGGTTCTCGAGCAATATTGTAAAGGCTGCGGTTGTTGTCTGGAGGAATGCCCCCGGGGGGCGATGGGAGTCAGGGAGGAAACGAAATGAGCACGGAACATACCAGGCTGCTTCTCAGCGGGAATCATGCCGTCTCTTACGCGGTCAAACTGGCCAGGCCCAACGTGATGCCGGTTTATCCCATCACCCCTCAGACGCCGATCCTGGAGAAAATCACCGAATTCCATGCCGGTGGCGAGATGACCGGGGAGATCATGACCATGGAATCCGAGCACTCCGTCATGGCCGCTGCGATCACCGCGTCTTTGACCGGGGTCAGGGTTTTTACCGCCACGGCATCGCAGGGGCTGCTGCTGATGCACGAGATGCTTCATTATGCGGCCGGCGCGCGTGCACCGATTGTCATGGCCAATGTCAACCGGACACTCGGATCCCCCTGGGGATTCTGGCCCGATCAGACCGACAGCCTGGCCCAGAGAGATGTCGGCTGGATCCAGTATTACTGCGAAAACGGGCAGGAGTCCCACGACACCACCTTGCAGGCTTTTCGGGTCGCGGAGCAGGTCCTGCTACCCGTCATGGTCGTTCACGAAGCGTTCTATGTCTCCCACGCCATGGAGGCGGTTGATATCGTGTCTCAGCAGCAGGTTGATGCGTACCTTCCCCCCTTCAATCCTCCTCACCGGCTCGATCCGCAGATCGGCGAATCCTGGGGGAATACCGTTTCCCAAACCATGTTCCAGAACCATCGCCGGGATATGGGCGAGGCCATGGAGCGGGTTCTGGAGGTGGGTAAGCAGGCCGATCGTGAACTGCAGGAGTTGGTCGGCAGGGGCTACGGTATCCTTGAACAATATCGCTGCGAAGGTGCTGAGTTTATCATTGCGACCATGGGGAGCATGACCGGAACAGTGCGGGATGTCGTCGATGAGCTGAGAGCTGCCGGGGTGTCAATCGGCTTGCTCAAGATCCGGCTCTTCAGGCCGTTTCCGGTAGCAGATCTCCGCGAAGCCCTTGTCGGGGTTCCCAAAGTGATGGTTCTGGACCGCAACTTTGCCCCGGGAACAGGCGGCGTTCTCTTCCAGGAACTTAAGGCCGCTCTTTATGGGCTGGCGGGCGCCCCGGAAATTCATGGTTATCTGGCTGGGGTCGGCGGAACCAATATCTCCCCCTCTGCCATCAAGGAAATGGTCCAATGCGCCATGGGTGAAAACCCCTCGGTCAACTCTGTATGGAAGGGGTGAAGACCAGATGAGTTATCAAATCGACGAACAGAAAATTTTTAATTCAGGTCATGCCGCCTGTCCCGGCTGCAGCGAGGCTTTGGCGATCCGCTTCATCATCAATACCCTGGGCTCCGATGCCATCGCGGTGGTCCCCCCCTCCTGCATCGCCATTATTTCCGGGCCACAGCCACTCAGTTCTATGCGCATTCCCGTCTACCAGACGACCCTGGAGGCCAGTGCCGCATCGGCCGCCGGGATCAAACGAGCCCTGCTGTCGAAGGGGAACGATCATACCAACGTTGTGGCCATCGCGGGTGACGGCGGGACCTATGATATCGGTTTTCAGGCCCTGTCGGCGGCAGCCGAGAGGAACGAAGATATCATCTACATCTGTCTCGACAATGAAGGTTACATGAACACTGGTTCCCAGAAGTCCTCGGCGACACCCTCGCGGGCATATACCACGTCGACCCCCGCCGGCAAGCTGACCCCAAAGAAAAATATGGCGGCTATCATGGCCGCTCACAACATCCCCTATATGGCGACGGCCACCACGGGCTATCCCGACGACTTGGCGCGTAAGGTGGCCCGGGCCATGAAGATCAAAGGCGGGCTGAGATTTATAGTGGTCCTGACCCCATGTCTGACGGGTTGGGGTATTCCGGATAATGCCGGCCCCAAAGTCTCCCGTTTGGCTGTTGAGTCGGGAGTATTTCCTCTTTACGAGGTGGAAAATGGTCAGTCTTATACCCTGAACTATGGTCCCAAGGGTCTCCCTGTCGCGGACTATGTTACCAGGCAAAAACGCTATCGGCATTTGTCAGCCGAAGATATTGAGTTCATTCAGAAAGAGGTTGATCAAAACTGGGAAAGATTGCAGGTGAAATTTTAGACAGCAGCTTTCAGGAACGGCCGCTTTGGCCAGGGCCGTATTTAAACCCCCGGCATCACGGTTTTATGCTTTTGCTTTGTAACTATTCAGCAGTGCGATGGATGGTGGATGGCCTCGGGCTGAATAGTTACCTTCTTTCAACGGTGTCGAGAGGCCACAAGAGGTGTGTGAATGATTGATGAGACCCTGACATTGCCCATCATCAAGGTTCGGGGAAGAGACAATCGGCAGACTGAGGACACGGTCGTTCGGGAAATTCCGATGACGATTTACTTCAATAAGGAAGAGATCGTCACCGTTCTGTGTTCACCGAACCAGGTCAAGGAGTTGACGATCGGATTTCCTGCTCTCCGAAGGATTTGTTCGGGACCGGGATGATATTTACACCATAGGGCACCATTGTGAGGAAAATATCATCCGGGTTGAGGGCAAACCCCGCCCGGCCCAGAAAGAGGCCATGAACAGACGGGTCATGTCAGCTTGCTGCGGTAAGAGCCGGGTCTCCTTCAACTTCGAGAACGACACCTCTCTGGTCAGGGTGCAAGAGTCCGGCGCAAAGATAAGCCTTGAAGATGCGGTTTATTATGCTAACTATCTCGATAAAAATTTCTCTCTCTTCAGAGAGACGGGCGGGGTCCACAGTGGCGGTGTGGGTCATTCCGGGGTGGTTCGCTATACCTGCTACGATATCGGTCGGCACAACGTGCTGGATAAAGTTCTCGGCAGAGCTTATCTGCTGAACCAGGACCTTGCTGGTCATGTCCTCTTCTTCAGCGGCAGGGTGTCATCGGAAATTCTTCTCAAAGTGGCCAAAATGAACATTGCCATACTCGTGGCCCGCTCGGCTCCTACCGACCTGGCCCTGGCTCTGGCCGAGGATCTGAATATCACGGTCATCGGTTTTGCCCGAGGGGACGGGTTGAACATCTACACCTGCCCGGAGAGGATTGAACTTCCGCCGCGATTGTCTGTTGTGGACACAAAGAAAAGAGTGGTTAACGATTGACCCAGAAATTATTTTCAGTGATTTGAATTCTTTTTCCTTCTGTGGGCAGAGATTTACTCGGCAGCGGGAATTCACACGATTAAAGGAAAGAGGCGATGAAAACTAAAAAAATCGACCATATCTGTATTGCCGTGAGGGACCTCGACGCCGCACGAAAGGTGTGGGAGCCCATCCTTGGTAAATTGGAACCGGACGATCCTTACGTGGACGAGCCGGAGAAAATCCGGGTCGCTCGTTACTGGCTGGGTGGCGTAGGTTTTGAGCTCATGGAATCCACTGAGGCCGACGGACCGGTGGGCAGGTGGATCGAGAAGAACGGCGAAGGGGTTATGCTCATCAGCTTCAATGTTGAGAACACCCGCGAAGCGGTTCAGGAGCTCGAGAAGAAGGACTACCCGTTTATTCCAAATCCAGAACCACTTGCCGATGATGACACTGGAAAGGCTCGCCCCTTCAGGGATTGCGAATTTGCATTCGTCCACCCCAAAAAAATGAACGGCGTCCTCCTGGAACTCATCGATTACAAGTGGAAAGAGCTCCAATCTTGATAAATCGGAACCAGGCGAGCCGTTATTGACTTCTTCAGGTTCTGCCTCACTTACCCGATAGGTCTCCCCCGGAAGAAGGTCGCGGGGGTTTTATTGACAGATAAAATGGTATTGCAGTACCTGTTTGCAGCATTATCGCATTTACTCATCATTCGGTCCAGGCCGGGCGGCTGCAGAAGAGTTACGTCTCCATAAGGGTTTTACAAGCTCTGTGGTTTTATAAACTTGTGGGCGAAAGGGCCGACGAACGGCCAGAAGGGGTTAGAAAATGAGGTACGCGGAGACCGGGGTTAATTTAGAAGTGGATCTCTCTCGCGGAAGTGTTGAAAGGGTAAAAACCGACCCGGAATTGACCAGACTCCATCTGGGGGGGCAGGGGACTGCCGCGAAGATACTCTGGGACAGGGTTCCGCCTGAGGTCGATCCGCTTGATCCGGAAAATCTGCTCATTTTCAGTACCGGCCTTTTGCATTCTACACTGGTGCCCGGCGCCAATCGCACGGCGGTCGATACCTTTTCGCCTCAAACGGGTCGTTACTCACACTCCTTGTTCGGAGGTTTTTTCGGGCCGGAGATGAAGTATGCCGGTTACGACAAGTTCATCTTCTGCGGCAAGGCCGACGATCTGGTCTATGTGTGGGTCAATAATGACAAGGTTGAAATCCGCGATGCCGGCCATCTCCGGGGCAAAGGTGCGCAGGAGACCGCACTTATCCTGAAGGAGGAGGTGGGGGACCCGCACGCCCAGGTTGCCTCGATCGGTCTGGCCGGTGAAAACCGGGTTTATCTGGCCAGTATCGAGCACGCCAACTCCAGTGCTTCACGCGGGGTCGGCGTGGTCATGGGGGACAAGCGGATTAAGGCGATCATTGTCCGTGGCACCAAGGATGTCAATGTTGCCCAGCCGAAAGAGCTCGCTGAGATCGGTATCCCCATGTACAAGGAGATGTACGACAACAAGGAGTGCGGCGATTCCATGGCCCACGGGGAAGGCGATGAGTTTCACGTCGATAACTTCGCCTGGGGCAATGCGCGCGCCCGGAGAAAGAACTTCTTCAGCAAGGAGATGGAAGAGGAGTGGGTGTCGCTGGAAGACCGGCTGCGGATGCGCTGGACAGGTTGTCACAACTGCCCGAAAGACTGTCATCAGGCGATCAAATACCCGGGACGAATGCCTTATTTCCAGAAGTGCTACAGCAAGCTGACCTATGCCATGGGGGCCTTCGGTGACCTCGATTTTGACTACAACATCATCGGCATCACCCAGGAGTACGGGATGGATGCCTACTCAACGCCACAGGTGATCGCTTTTGCTATCGAGCTTTACGAGGCCGGCATTCTGACCGACAAGGAGCTGCCCGATTTTCCACTTTTCGATCGCGAGGATAGCGATGGCATCAAGGTCAACGAATCGCGGTTCTTCTACCTGGTCGAAAAGATCGCCCGGCGTGAAGGGATCGGCGATATTCTGGCCAATGGTGTCTATGCGGCGGCCCGCCAGATCGGTAACGGCGCGGAAGAGTACGATCATAATACCATCAAGAAGTTTGAACAGGTGCCGATCAAGCTGAATTATGTCAACTATCCGTATTTCCTGATGTATGCCACTGGTGAGAAGATGAATATCACCCAGATTGAAGGGTCATTCCCACAGGCACCGATTGCCGATAAGGCAGAGCGGGAAGAGTTTGTCAGAAACTGGGACGCAGCTCCCGAGCGGTTTAAGAAATGGTTCCTGGCGTGGGAGCCCCGTCAGAATCCATCGCTTGAAGCCTCTGTCCACATTTGTGATTGGAATGAGGCGATGCATTATATTGACGACGCCATCGGTACCTGCGCTTTCCTGTCATCCTTCAGAGGCCAGTTCGGCGGCCGGCCGCCTTATCACATCTACAATCTGCCGGCTTTCATCACGCGTGCATCGGGGATTGAGCTTGATTCGGATGAACTCTGGGAAGTGTCGAGAAGAAACCGGAACCTGGTTCGGGCACTGAATATCAGAAGAGGCCTGAGAAGGGCTGACGAGAAGCCCCCCGCGGACCACTGGAAGAAGCGGGAGCCTGAGAACGAGCAGAAGTTGCTTGATATGTATTATGAGTTCAAGGGCTGGAACAATGACGGCATCCCGACCAGGGAGACCCTGGATCGGTTGGGGCTGGATTACGTGAGCGAGGACTTCATCCAGCGGGGAATTCTGGTTGAGGGTGAAGACGATCTTTCCTGAGGACTTCGGCAGTTAAAGAGTAAATAGAGTGGTAACTATTCATGGATGACCTCGCGCTGCCCACTCCAAGGGCCGCATGAACCCATCCATGGGGCTTGACTGTCGCCATCCAGGCGACAGACACCCTTGAAGAGGGCACCCCGAGGCCATCCTGCTGAAGAGTTACATAGAGTGAAAGGGTGGTCACCGTGGAAGACTGTTCGAAAAAGAGAATCGTTAAAGAAATAAAGGTTGACCTTGATAAATGTATTGGTTGCCGTGCCTGTGAGATGGCCTGTTCTGGATTTCACGCCGTACCGAAATTCAGCAGTACCAATCCGGCGAGGTCGAGAATTCGGGTGATTGTGGAAGACCGCAAGGATGTGTATGTGCCTGTCCGAGCCGGTGATTATACGCCTGCTGAATGCAATGGCAGAAATACCTATGTGATCAACGGCAAGGAGTACTCGGAGTGCTCCTTCTGTACCGCATCCTGTCCGGCCAGGGATCTGTTCAAGGCGCCTGATTCCGGTCTTCCTTTGAGGTGCGATATGTGCGCGGACGATCCGACCCTGCCCGTGCCGATGTGTGTTCAAGTGTGTCGCTCTGACACCCTGACCTATGTCGAGCGGGAAGAGGAAAGTCGGGAGGAAGTGACCTACGACGAGGTCGAGAGCGGCCTGGAATCGCTGGCCAACCGGTATGGGATCGACAAGGTCGCGGATCTGGTCGCGCGGATTTCCAGAACCAAGAGTTGAATCTTCAGTTTCCAATCCCTCGTTCTGAGTGAATAGAGTAACCCTTCCGTAACTCTTCAGCAACGCGAAGTGGGCACCCCGAGGCCATCCGGCTGAATAGCTTACACCCTTTCAAAGGTAGTTTCAGAGCCATTGGCCAACTACGCGATCCCCAATGGTTGGTTATGGGAGCCGGGACTTTTTGAGCTGAGCTCATGGCAATCTTTGCCGAGACGAAGAGCTCAGTTAGAAATTCTGACCTGCTTGAATTTTAAAGTGGTGCAAAATAAACCGTTCTGACAGTTTCATGCCGGAGCGGTTTTGTGGTATAAAGCCTTGTTTTTTACCCGTTTAAAATAGAACCGAGGAGGAGATAAATGCCCAGTTTTGATATTGTTTCCAAGGTCGACCAGCAGGAGGTTGACAACGCCGTTAATCAGGCGGTCAAAGAGATCGGCCAGCGCTACGATTTCAAAGGAACCCAGAACGAACTGACGCTGGAAAATGAGTCGCTGACGATTCTGGCCGCAGATGATTACAAGCTACAGGCGATCAAAGATATCCTGATCGCCAAACTGGTCCGGCGCAAGGTTTCTCCAAAATGTTTTGATTACGGTAAAGAAGAGGCCGCCTCCGGTGGTGCCGTGCGGGTCAAGGCCGGTATTGTTCAGGGGATCAGCAAGGAAAAAGGGAAAGAGATAGTCTCGCTGATCAAGGCCACCAAGCTGAAGGTGCAGGCACAGATCATGGAGGATCAGGTGCGGGTCAGCGGTAAAAAGATTGATGACCTGCAGGCGGTGATGCAGACTCTGAAAGGGAAGGACCTGGGCATCGAACTGCAATTCGAAAACATGCGGTCGTAGGCAGCGGTCCTTTTTCACGAGCTCGGTGTCAAATTGCGAATCGGCTTTGTGCGGTGTACGATGTACGCCGCCGCTGCCGATTCTTGTTTTCCTTGATCTCGTAAAAATTGCTCGCTGTTCGTAATAAGCTATACAAAAATCAAAACCCGTCAGGAAACTACGTGGATAAACTCAAAGTCAGTCTGGTCAGCCTCGGCTGTCCGAAGAACCTGGTCGACGCCGAGGTGATGCTCGGCCATCTGCCGCTCGACCGGTATGAAATTATCACCGATGAAAGTCAGGCCGATATCATCGTCGTCAACACCTGTTCCTTTATCAATGATGCCAAGGAGGAGTCGGTCGATACGATCCTCGAGGTCGCCGACTACAAAGAGACGGGCAACTGCAAGCTGCTGGTGGTCAGCGGCTGCCTGCCGCAACGTTACCGGGATCAGCTGCGCGGACAGCTGCCGGAGGTCGACCTGTTCATGGGCACCGCCGAGGCGCCGCGGATCGTCGAACTGATCGAGCGACAACTGCTGCTTGACACCCCCAGTGAGGAGGTCGGAACCGCCGATTATCTTTACGACCACCAGACGCCGCGGGTCAACTCCTCACCCTTTTACAGCAGCTACATCAAGATCGCCGACGGCTGTTCCAACCACTGTTCCTACTGTATTATTCCGCAACTGCGCGGCACCCTGCGGTCGCGCGCTATCGATTCAGTCGTGCAGGAGGCCCGCAATCTCGCTGCTCAGGGCGTCAGGGAGATTAATCTGATCGCTCAGGATATCACGGCTTACGGGAGGGATCGCAGTGACGGGGCAACGATCGAAAAGTTACTCAAAGAGTTGGTGAAGGTGGAGAATGTTGACTGGATTCGCCTGCTTTATGCCTATCCGGACGGTGTTTCCGACGAGTTGATTGAGCTGATCGCCACGCAAGAGAAAATCTGCAATTACCTGGATATCCCGCTGCAGCATATCGATGACCAGATTCTCGCCGTGATGAACCGGCGGGTCGACGAGCAGCAGATCCGGGCGCTGCTTACCAAACTGCGCGATAAGATTCCCGATCTGACGCTGCGCACCTCCTTTATCGTCGGTTTTCCCGGTGAAACCCGTGAACAATTCGATAAGCTGCTCAAGTTTGTCGAAGAGGGTCATTTCGAGCGGGTCGGGGTGTTCCGCTATTCACGCGAAGAGGGGACGGCTGCTGCCAAGCTGCCGGAACAGGTGCCTGGGCAGAGCAAAAAAGGCCGCCTCAATCGCCTGATGAAAGCTCAGGCGCGGGTTTCTTTCAACAAAAACCGGGCACTGATCGGTCGGATCGAGACGGTGCTGGTGGAAGGCTACAGTGAAGAGACGGACCTGCTGTTAAAGGGGCGCAGTACCCGGCAGGCACCGGACGTCGATGGTCAATACCTGATTACCGCCGGGCAGGCCGATGTCGGACAGTTTGTTCAGTTGCGGATCACCGATTCTTCCGAGTACGATCTGATCGGTGAGATCGTCGAGGAGTAGGCGATGTTCGCGCGGCCGCAATGGCTTATTCTGTTGCTGGTGCTGATCGCCGGCCTGGTCTGGTGGCGGGTTCCTGCCGATACTCAGCAGCTTTCGCGGACCGCTCTGATCATGGGAACGCTGGTGGAGATCAGGGCCTTCGGCGATGATCAGCAGCAGCTCAACCAGGCGATCAGTGACGCCTTTGCCGAGATGACGCGGCTGGAAGATCTGCTCTCCAGTCATCGTCCGGACAGCGATGTAGCGCGGCTTTCTTCCGCCGAAAAGACCGTCAAGGTCAGTGCCGAGACGGCAAAACTGCTGCAACTCGGTCAACAGGTGGCCCTGCGGAGTGGCGGGGCGTTCGATATGACCCTCGGTGCGGTGAAGCAACTCTGGGCGATCGAAACGGATCATCCGCAGATTCCGACCGCCGAGCAGTTGCAGACTGCGCTGCACGGCATTGGCCCCCGGGCTTTACAAATCGACGGTACCCAGGTGACCAAGTCTGTCCCTGCCTTGCAGGTCGACCTTGGTGGTATTGCCAAGGGTTACGCCGTCGATCGGGCGTTGGCGGTGTTACGCCGGGCCGGGATCCGCTCGGCGGCGGTGAATGCCGGCGGCGATATCGGGCTGCTCGGTGATCGACAGGGGCAGCCCTGGCGGATCGGTATCCAGCATCCGCGGAACAAGGGTCAACTGTTGACAACCCTGCGGCTGGCCGATCGTGCCGTGGTCACCTCAGGGGATTACGAGCGCTTTTTCGAACGGGACGGGGTGCGTTATCATCACATTTTCGATCCGCACAGCGGCCAACCGGCGCGCCGCTCACAAAGCGTTACGGTGGTGGCGGCCGATGCTGCCAGTGCCGATGCTCTGGCGACCGCTGCGTTTGTCCTTGGTCCCCGGGCCGGGTTGAAGCTTCTCGAAGACTGGCCGGCGGTCGAGGGCCTGCTGGTTGCCGCAGACGGAACCGTTTATCAGACCAGCGGACTGCAGCGGAGCGATTGATGCGTCGGGGCGGCTGGTTACAACGTTTGACCCCTTTCGACTGCAAGCTGGTGGTCGTTCTGGCGGTTATCGTGCTGCTCTCTTTTCTGTTGCTGTTACGCCGGGGAGTGGGGACGCGGGTGCTGGTTACTTCCGGGGATCGGACGCTGTTTGTTGCCGATCTCAGTGTGGATCGGCGGGTTGAACTGAACGGGCCTCTGGGGACAACGGTTTTACAGATTGCCGACGGCGGGGTGCGGATTCTCAGCTCTCCCTGTTCGCGGAAAATCTGTATCGGGATGGGAGAAGCGCGACATCCGGGAGATCTGCTGGCCTGTGTGCCGAACCGACTGGTGGTCAGGATCGAGGGTGCTGATGCGGTGGCAAGGGAGCGTGGTTATGACTTCCTCAGCCGTTGATCCGGCCGCTTTAGAGCTGGAGCTGGTCCGGCGGCGGGTGTTTCTGGCTCTGTTCATCGCGCTGGCGGTGGCACTGCACACCTTTGAGGTATTGCTGCCGAACCCGCTGCCCTGGTTCCGCATCGGCCTGGCCAATATCCTCGCTTTGACGGCCCTCTTCCTCTACGGGCAGCGCGCGCTCTGGATTGTCAGTCTGACACGGATCCTGGTCGGCAGCCTGTTGCTCGGCAACCTGTTTTCCCCCGCTTTTTTGCTTTCTCTCTCCGGCGGTTTGTCGGCGACCCTGTTGATGAGTGTCGCATATCGATTCTGCCGGCCGCGGATCGGACCGGTCGGGGTGTCGGTGCTCGGTGCCCTGGGGCATGCCGGTGGGCAGTTGCTGATCGCCTGGCTGTTGATCGTCCGGCATCCGTCGATCTGGATGATGTTACCGTTCTTTCTGCTCTTTTCGCTGATCAGTGGTATGGTTAACGGGCTGGCGGCCGATTATCTGCTTGACGCGCTGTTTAAGCATCCGGCCTTTGCCCGGTTGCGCAGTATGGGAGAAAAAGAGGCCATATGAAAAAGATTTTTGCCGGGCTTGTCCTGTTGCTGCTGACCTCCTGTGTTCCACCGAGCGGGCCCCCGCCGGTCAAGTTTGATCGTGTGGCGTTATCCGCACAGCTCGCCGAACTTCCCGGGGTCAGGGTTTCGCCGGACGCTGAGCTGCAGTTCAGTTATCCCGCCCAGTCGCTGTTCGGCTTCGGGGCGGTTCTGCCGCTGCCGGGGGGAACCCGGCTGCTCGATCCGCTGGCGGCTTTTTTACTGCGCAATCCCGGGCTGCGCTGGCAGGTCGACGTTCAGGTCAAAACCGAGTACGGCACCGACTATGACCAGACATTGGCGGAGAAACGCAGCGAACTGCTGGCGACCTATTTGTTGATCAAAGGGGTCGATCTGGGGGAGCTGCAGTTTCAGCCCGCGGCCGCGACAGCGGACGCACTGGTTTTCACTCTGGATCAAGCGCAGAAGACGGTCAAACAATAAACGTAACTCTTCAGCCAGATGGCCATCCAGCGCGCTGCTGAATAGTCTTACCAATAAACATCAGTTACGGAGGGAAAAATGAAGGTTGTGCTTCCTGTCGCCGGTAAAGGCACCCGCCTGCGCCCCCATACCCATACCAAGGCTAAATCGCTGGTCCATGTCGCCGGGAAAACCGTGCTGGAGCATATCATCGAACGGCTGCAGGTGATCGAGGTTGAAGAGTATATTTTTATCATTGATGAAAACGGTCAGCAGGTGGCTGACTTCATGCGGCGCAAGTTCCCCGACCTTAAATGCTGTTACCTGGTACAGAAAGAGCGGCTCGGTCCGGCGCATGCCGTGGCCCTGGCGGCAACGGAAGTCAAAGAGGGAGATGATCTGCTGGTAGTTTTTAACGACACCATTTTTGTTACCGACCTGACGCAGATTCCGCAGCTCTGTGCCGACGCCGACGGTTTGATCTATTCGAAAGAGGTTGAGGATTACCAGCGCTTCGGGGTTAATGTGCTGCGCGACGGTTATGTCGTCGATATGGTTGAAAAGCCGGATACGCCGGTTTCCCGGCTGGCCCAGGTCGGTCTTTATTACCTCAAGGACGGTGCCGGATTTCTGCGTCACATCGAAAAGACCATCGATGCCGGTGAAACGGTTAAAGGTGAGTATTACCTGCCCTCGGTCTTCATGCGGATGATCGCAGCCGGTATCCGGCTGAAGGCCCCGGAAATCGATGCCTGGCTCGATTGCGGCAAGCCGGAAACCCTGCTTGAAACCAACCGCTTCCTGTTGCAGGGCCGCCATCATATTCACGGCGAGACCATCGACAGCGTGTTGATCGAGCCGGTGCATATCGAGCGGGGGGCGACGGTTAAAAATTCGATTGTCGGGCCGAATGTTTCGATCGCGGCCGGCAGTGTCATTGAAAACAGCGTGATTCGCGACTCGATCATCAATGCCGATAACCGGGTCAGCAACCTGATCCTCGATCATTCCCTGCTCGGTGATTCGGTCTGCCTGGTCGGTGCCCCGCGGCGGATGAATATCGGCGATCACTCGCACATTGAAATGGATCAATAATTCGCTTATGGAATACCAGCACTATCTTCCCTATCTGATACCACCCCTTCTGGGGGCGCTGATCGGCTATGTGACCAACTATGTGGCCATCCGCATGCTGTTCCGGCCGCTTAAACCCTGGCACCTGCTCGGATTGCGGATTCCGCTGACTCCGGGGATCATTCCCAGCAAACGGGGTGAACTGGCAAGAAAAATGGGTGAGATGGTCGGTGAACATCTCCTGACCGTTGACGATGTCGGCCGGGCCTTCGGCAAGGACTCGATCCAGCGTGAGCTGCGACTGGCGGTGACCGACAAGCTCAGTTTTTTTCTTGATCGTCAACTCGGCCCACTGGAAACCCTGGTGCCGGACCGGTTTCGTGTCCGGTTTCGCGAGCTGGTCGGGCTGTTGCGCGGCAAGCTGGTCAAGCTGGTTTTCGACTACCTGCAGAGTGAGGCCTTTGCCGTTAAGCTGCGCGATTACCTGCAACGGCAGGGCGATCAGCTGCTGGCGCGGGATTTGTCGAGCTTTCTGACTCCGGAGCGGTATCACGGGCTGCAACTGCATCTCGACGGCAAATATGCGGAATTTTTCAGCTCACCCAAGGTGGCAGCGGCGGTCGGCGGCTATGTCGATCAGAAAACCGACAAGCTGTTTGCCAGTGAGCGCCCTTTGCGCGAACTGCTGCCGGCCGATCTGGTGGAGCTGTTGCTGGTGCAGCTGGAGAAAGAGCTGCCGCCGCTGGTGGAGAAGTTCGGCGGAATGCTTTACGACCCGGAGTTCCGGGGGCGCCTGGTGAAAAAGGGCAAACAGGCGATCGATGCTTTTCTCGATTCCCTCGGCGGTCTGGCCGGATTGCTCAGCGGTTTTATCGATCTGGACAAGATTTACGACAAAATTCCCGAATTTCTGGATAAGGCCGGGGACGAGATCGCCGGCTGGCTGAAAGAGGAGAAGACCCAGCAGCAGTTGGCCAGATTGCTGCGCGAACGGGTTGACGGGCTGCTCGATCGCTCCCTGGCCAGCTACCTGGAAAAGCTGCCCTACGAGAAGGTCCGGGGGGTGCGGCATTTTGTTCGCGACCAGATCGTCGAAGCGGTGCAGTCGCGGCGTACCGTCGATACCGCACTGATCCTGACCGAAAGCGCCATCGACCGGATCAAGGACCGCTCCTTCGACAACCTGCTGCACACCGTTCTGCCGGAAGGCGGAGTGGAGCGCAGCCGCGAGCAACTGGCCGACAAACTGCTTGCGCTGATCCGCTCACCCGAGGCGCGTAATGCGCTGGAGACCATCCTGACCGAGCAGAGCGAGGAGTGGCTTTACCGTAAACCGCTCGGCCTGCTGTCGGCAAAACTGCCGGGTGATCTGCGTCAGGAGCTGGAAGGTGCGATTTGCCAACTGGTGGAAGAGATGCTGAAAAAGGAAGCACCGCGGTTGGTGGAAACCTTGAATGTGCGTAAAATGGTGGAAGAAAAAGTCAACAGCCTCGACATCCTGCAGGTCGAAGGATTGCTGATGGGGATTATGCAGGAACAGTTCAAGTACATCAACCTGTTCGGCGCCCTGCTCGGTTTTCTGATCGGTCTGCTCAACCTGCTGGCGTTGCGGGTGATGTAGTTCAGATCTTTCATTGTTGGGGATTGTTCTACGATTTTTTAGAATTGGAGTGAGCCATGTTGATTACCAGACTCAGTCTTAAGAACTGGCGGAATTTTAAAAAAATAGATATTCACCTACGCGACCGTGTTTACGTTATTGGACCAAATGCATCCGGCAAGTCGAATCTGCTGGATGTGCTCAGATTCTTGCGCGATGTTGCTAAACCTGAGGGCGGTGGTTTACAGAAAGCGGTGAAAGATCGTGGTGGAATGACTAAGCTTCGCTGTTTATTGGCACGTAAGGATCCGGAAATTTCTATAGAAATCGAAATTTCTGAGAAGGCGGATACCGAGCCTTCCTGGAAATACACGCTTGGTTTTCGAAGCGAGGGTAAGGGACAGCAGAGGGTTCTGGTCAGTCAGGAACGTGTGGAGAATCTGGAGTCGGGGAAGGTTCTTCTTGATCGTCCGAATGATGCAGATAAAAGCGACAAAGACCTCTTAACTCAGACCCATCTGGAGCAGATTAATACCAACAAGGAATTTCGTACTCTTGCGGATTTCTTCGCCAACGTCACCTATCTGCATCTTGTTCCGCAGTTGTTGAAGCATGCCGATCAGTTGGGAAGCTACCGTTTGGAGGATGATCCGTTTGGACAGGCATTTCTCGAACGGATCGCCAAAACAACGGAGAGGGTGCGGCTGGCTCGGCTGCATAAAATTGAAGAGGCTCTCAAGGTTTGTGTCCCCAATATGCG
>JAADGW010000191.1:3239-3801 GCA_013152145.1 Deltaproteobacteria bacterium | reverse complement strand
GTTAGACCGTCACTTGTCGCCGCTGGCCGTGGCGGTCGATCTGGACGACCACGGGGGCCGTCATGAGTCGCCCTCTGGGACAAGCCACCGAAGCGGCGCCGGTATCGGCTATTGCCGAGCCAGCGGCTTCGGTGAGCTCCCGCTTGTTACTTGTCCCATATCTGAAACTTTTCTGGAACTCTACCCCGCTTCAATTCGTATTAAGCGCCCTTTCACGGGTGAACCGCCGGCCCCACCTGAACGAACTGCAACCACAATTCAGGGATTCAGCAAGAAATCACGCGCTCGACTCCGGTTTACTGCGGCAAATTCCAACGGAAAGATAAAAACCCAGTTCTGCATGACCTATGCGGATGTCTGGCCCGTCAACGGTCGCTCCCTCAAGGCTGATCTGAAAGAGACCATTTAAAAAGCCGACCCCTGTTGGGAGTCGGCTTTTGCGTTGTTATGGTCGGGGCGAGAAGATTCGAACTTCCGACCCCGTGCACCCCATGCACGTGCGCTACCAGGCTGCGCTACGCCCCGTCAATTTCAACGCGTCGCGGATTATCTTGTATTTACA
>JAADGW010000191.1:0-3196 GCA_013152145.1 Deltaproteobacteria bacterium | reverse complement strand
TTTCCCTCCGTTTGGTTGTATGCCATCCGGGTCGGCGGCAGATACTGTGGATCCTATTTTTCTCCGAGAATCGCTTCAGAGACGTTGAATGCATGATCACCGATCTTTTCAAAGTTGTGCAGCAGATCAATAAAGATCAAGCCCGGCTGAACGGCACATTCTCCGGTGTTCAGTCGGGTGATATGATTAATCCGCATGGTTCTTTCCATGTCGTCGATGGCATCTTCATATTCGATCGCTTTAGCTGCAATCGATGAATCTGCTGTCTCTATAGACTCGACGATAAAGCGGAGAAACTCTTTGGTTTTATCACCGATGGTCGCAATTTCATTCTCTCCAATCTCTGAAAAAGTGACCTTCTCTTCCACCTTGCGTAAACCGAGCTGCCAAAGATTTTCGCAGTGATCGCCGACCCGTTCCAGATCGTTGACCATGTGCATCAGAGATCCGATCTCCTCGGAGGTCTCTGTCGAAATTGAATGTTGCGACAATTTGACCAGAAAATCGGTTATTTCTTTCTGCAGCATGTCTACGAGTTCCTCGCGCTTTTCCAGTCCGTTAATTTTTTTAACGTCGCCGTCTTCGAGGAAACGGGTGGTTTTTTCCAACATTTTCAGTGTGATTTTCGCCATGCGCTCGGTTTCACGGCGGGCCTGACCGATGGCAATCGGTGGGGTATTCAGAACACGATTGTCGATAAATTTAACCTGCAGGCTGTCAACTTCATCCTGCCCGCGAATGATGATCGTCGAGAGTTTTGCCAGAACCCCGATCAACGGCAAGAAAATCAGGGTGTTAATGACATTGAATAAAGTGTGGGCGTTGGCGATGTGACGGGCGATATATGGTTTGTCACCAATGGCCGCCGAAAAACTGTTGGCCTGGGCCTGAGTCCGGATCACGAAATCTGCATCTCCCGGGGTTATTGCGGAAACAAACTTCAAAAAGAGCGGAAATAACAGCAGCATGTAAAGGGTGCCGATCGAGTTGAACAGAAAATGGGCAAAGGCTGTCCGCCGGGCCGCAAGGTTGGTCCCGATTGCGGCAATGTTCGCAGTTATTGTCGTGCCGATATTTTCTCCGAGAATCAGGGCGACACTGGCTTCAAAAGACAGTAAACCCGACGAGGCCAGGGCCAGGGTAATCCCGATGGTTGCACTGCTGCTTTGCACGATAACCGTCAGCAGTGCACCTATCAACACTCCGAGCAGCTTATAATCACCGACCAGCAGAAAAAGTTGGCGGAACTCCTCGCTGGTTTTAAGTGGAGCAAAAGCCTCTTTCATGGTTGTCAGGCCGAAAAACAGGATACCAAACCCGAGGATAATTTCACCGATATAGGCGTATTTTTTGCGTTTGCTGAAGAGTTTGAGCGCGGTGCCGATACCGATCGCCGGCAAGGCATACTTGGTAACTTTAAAAGCGATCAGTTGCGCGGTTACTGTGGTGCCGATGTTGGCCCCCAGGACAACTCCGATCGCCTGCGTCAGAGACATCAGGCCGGCATTGACAAAGCCGACCGTCATGACCGTTGTCGCACTGGAGGACTGGATGATAGCGGTGACGGAGATCCCGACCAGGGTGCCGATGATCCGGTTGTTGGTCAGCGCGGCCAGGATCTTGCGCATCCGGTCGCCGGCAATTTTTTGTAACCCCTCAGACATGGTTTTCATGCCGAAGAGGAAGAGGCCAAGCCCACCGAGTAAGCCGAAAATCAATTGTTGACTCAGTAATGCCGACATACAAACTCCCCTTTTCCAGCCGCCGCCGGAAAAAAAGCATAAAAAAGCGGCAGGTTCATAGCTCGAACTACCGCTTTTGGTTTCGCGCGAAATATATCCCGTGCGTCATTTTTTCTCAACGGTAAAAGGCAGCGATATTTGAAAAGATTTCTGCCCGGGCAGCGCGCCGGTTTGATATCGCAGCGAGAAACTGCGCATTGTTCTCAATTCTGCGGGAAAGTAAATCGCCCCGGCCACGGTTGCCGCCGGCAACACCTCGGTTTCGGGCAAAGCGTCCAGTTTCAGAGATTCCGGCCGGCGGAATGAATAGAAACTGCTTTCACTTTTGAACTGGTTATCTGCTCCGGCCAGGACGGAATCCTGCAGATAGTAAAAACCAACATAGGGATAAGGGATCAGATAGGGTTCATTTATGGTCAGCAGTTCGGACAGCTTGTCGGGATCGGCTGCCGGGTATTGACGCCCCTGATCGTCGATCAGCTGAAAATCACTTATTTTGAGCGGCAGGAGAACATCGCGCAGATTTGTCACCGTCACCCAGAAAGAGCAATAGTTCTGCTCGACGGGAGAGGGCCTGACGCTGACATCATAAATTTTAACCGTCAGTTTAACCCCGTGTGTCGTGCGGCTGACCTGGCGGCCGGTCGCATCTATCTGACTACCGGGCCGGGGTTGTGGACTGATGACAACCGAGGAACAAGCAGTCAGCAAAAACATGAGCAGAAGAGCATTCAGTAGACGTAGCATCGACAACTCCCGGGGTTATCTTTTACGGCTCAGGCTGGCCAGCAGCATCGCGCGATAATCTTTCTGGGAATTGCGGACTCTACCGCTGAATATCCGGACGATGTTGAGGGTCAGGGACAAACACAGTTGTGGGTCCGTTTTCGCCAGGGTTTCGAAATCATTTCGCGTCAGGCCGTACAGGACAGCATCTTCAGCGATACGCGCGGTTGCGGAACGTTTGCCACCATCGAGAACTGCCATCTCACCGAAAACATCGTCCGGACCGAGGACAATCAGCACCTGCTCGTCTCCCTCGGCAAGCATCCGTGAGATACGGACGGTTCCCTGCTTTATCAGGTAGAGAGATTCACCGGGCATGTTTTCTATAAAGATGGTTTTCCCCTCCGCGATACGCCGGGCGGTGAAAATTTTTTCCAGCTCTTTGATATCGGACTCACTCATCCCTTTAAAAAGGGGGCTGTTCTGCAAATCACTGAAGTTGACCTGACTCATCGAATGATAAACCTTTCAACTGGATTGGTTTTCTGAAACAGAACGGCGGTTGCCGGATTTATGCTATAGGCCGCAATGTCAACCCGTCTCTGTTCTGCCAGTTTAGCAGCTGTAGAGGTATTTTCGCCAAAGCCGGTCAAAAATAGCTCAACGGGAAGGTCATATTGCTGCAGAAAATTCTTCACCGCCAGTGCCCGTTGCATGGAAAGGTCAAC
>JAADGW010000261.1 GCA_013152145.1 Deltaproteobacteria bacterium | reverse complement strand
CTGAAACACCATGCCGATCCGCCGCTGTTCGGGGGGCAGGTCGATGTTTTTCTGCGCATCGAACAGACAACGGTCGTCGAGAACTATCTGTCCGGAAAGGGGGCGATTGAGTCCGGCCAGCAACCGCAGCAAGCTGCTCTTCCCGGAACCGTTCGGCCCGAGCAGGACAGTGGCGCCGGATTCGACCGCAAGCTGCAGATCCAGTTCGAACTGTGCCGGGCGATAGTGCAGACGACAGCTTAAACCGCTCATCCTCGCTCCTCTCGCGGTGACAGAACATGTACCAGCGCCAGCAGCAGCAGAGAAATCAACAACAGCAACGAGCCCAGCGCAAAAGCCTGCTGCGGATCGGTTTCAAAGGCGCTGTAGATCGCCAGCGACAGGGTCTGGGTGCGCCCGGGCAGGTTCCCGGCAAACAGGATGATGACACCGAACAGGCCGACCCCCTGGGCCAGAGCCATGATGGCTTCGGCGAACAGGCCGCGACGAATCACCGGCAGAACGACGTGCCAGAAGGTCTGCAACGGCGAGGCGCCGAGCAGCAGGGACGCTTCCTCCAAGCCCTGATCGACCCCGGCAAACAGCTCGCTGCAACGACGGACGAAAAAAGGGGTCACAACAAACAGAATGCCCAGGATCACGGCGGTCAGGGTGAAGGGGATGCGCACCCCGATACCGGCCAGCAGATCGCCGAGCAGACCACGTCGGCCGAAGGCCAGCAATAACGCCAGACCGGCCACCACCGGCGGCATGACCATCGGCAACTCCAGCAGAATCTCCAGAGCCCGGCGCAAACGACCATTGCAACGGGCGAGACCGTAGGCGGCAGGCAAACCGAACAGAAAAATAAACGGCAGCGCCGACAACGATGACAGAAACGTTATCCAGAGGGCCTGCAACACCTCTGGCGTGCCCAGCAATCTCAACAGCAATGCCGGACTGCTGGACAGCAGCAGGGCAAACATCGGCAACAGAATCAACACTGCCAGCAACAGGCCGCAAAAACCGGTATAGAGAAAAAACAGCCGCTGCCGTCTCACGGTTCCCCCAGCAGTGAAAAACCGTACCGGGCAAAGATCCGTCGTGCCCACCCGCCGTGCAAAAAAGCGACAAAACTTTCCGCCGTCCTGCCGCCGCGAACAGTCGCCAGCGGATAAACCGCCAGCGGGTTATGCTCCACCGGCAAGGGAACAGCGTTCAATTGACGAGCTTTGCCGACCGCAAGATCACTCTGGTAGACAATTCCGGCATCGACTTCACCCAACAGCAGTTTTGCGACGATCGCCTTGACCCGGTTTTCTTCACTCACCACATTGGCTTCGATCCGGTTGACCAGCTTCTGACCGTAGGTCGGATCTGCCGCCAGTTCGGCAAACAACTGCCGCGTGTAGCCACCGACCGGTACCTGCGGGTTGCCGATGGCCAACAACAGGTCGGGCCGGGCCAGCTGTTTGATACCCGTCAGGACGGGCTGTAAATCCCGGCGAGCGGCAAGAACCAGGCGGTTACTCAACAGCGCCTGGGAATTCTCGACCAGATCCTGGTTTTTTAATCGTTTCATCACCGCTCGATTGGCAGAGATAAACAGGTCGGCCGGAGCCCCCTGCTCGATTTGGGTCGCCAACGTCTGGCTGCCGGCAAAGTTGAGCAGCAGCTGCTCGGTCGGATGCCCGGACTCATAGCTCCGGGCGATATCCCGGAGTGCTTCGGAAAGGGATGAGGCCGCAAAAATCGTCAGCGTTGTCGCGTAAGCAGAGCTGCAACCGAACACCAGCAGTAAAATCGGCAGCAAATGCGCACACCGCCGGATCATGTGAAAAACGTCTCCGTAAAAGACTGATCGGCAGCAGTATTAACCTGCTCACGCAACTGTTTAAAGCTTTTCAGCATCGCGCGCGCGTCGGTGGTCAACAGGGTGGCACCACCGCCCCTGCCGCCGGAACGGCGCTCCAGCAACGGGAACGGTGCATGCTCCTCCATGGCCTGCAGCTGCGACCAGACCTTCCGGTAAGAGATGCCCAGGTCTTTGGCCGCCGCGTTGATCGAACCGGTACGCTCCACGGCGGCCAGCAAGCGGAAGCGGCCGTCACCGAGAAACGCCTGACCGCGATACTCCAACCAGACCTTCGAACGGACCCGGAAATCATTCATGACAGAAAACGCGCCACGATCAGATCGCAAAGCCCGGCAGCATCATTGATCTGGTACACCGGCACGTCAAGTTCCAGGGCGCTGTCGCTGGCAACGGCGATCAGGGTGGGATCGTCTGCTTCGCCCCGGCAAAGCAGCCTTTCACTACGTTCGCGGCGATGGACTTCAATCTTCGGCATGCTGCTGCGCTTGAATCCTTCGGTAAGAACGATATCCAGATCAGCGCAGTAGTTTGCGATGTTTTCGCTCAGCGGCGGTTCCTGATCCCGGGGATTCTGTTTGACCATGGCGATCTTTTCCGGCGAAGTAATCAGCGTGGTATCGGCCCCGGCCCGGGTCAGCCGCCAGGAATCCTTCCCCTCGTGATCGATACTGAAGCTGTGAGCATCATGTTTGACGGCGCCGACCTTGTAGCCGCGCCGCTTCAACTCGGCGATCAGCTTCTCCAGCAGAGTGGTTTTACCGGTGCCGCTTTTGGCGACAATAGAAACAACAGGTGGGGTCATGAACGATCCTCCTTGATCTGAGCCAACTGCTCGGGGGTATTGATATTGATCAGCGCGCGCCGCCAGCCATCCGGCAGTTCAGGGGGGGCGAGGTAGCGGATAGCGATCTGTTGATAAAAATCGTAAATGCGGAACTGATTCTGCCGCAGCATTCGATCCATCAGCAGCAGACAATTTTTGTGATAAAGAGCAAATACCGGCTCATACCCCTCCGCCGTCCGCGGAACGACAGCATCAACCCCGGCCCGGTTGGCCAACAGACAGCGGACAATACGCGCATCCGGGTAAGGCATGTCGCAGGGGGCAACAAAAATCCAGTCGGTTGTGGCTGCACGCAGCCCGGTGTACAAACCCCCGAGGGCGCTGCCGGGATACAGATCGGCAATCGCCGGGATCCCGGGACGGGCCAGATCGGGGCGATCACCGGCAATGAGGACATGGGAGAAAAACTGCTAGTTCCAGGGAACGCTCAAAGAGGGTCTGCCCATTCAATTGCAGGCGGGCTTTATCCCGCCCCATCCGCCGACTTTTCCCGCCGGCCAGCAATACGCCGGTGACATCCAGATAAAGGCTTGGGCTATTTTCGTTGTGCGGAATCTGCATAACGGTAATCCTGAAAAAACACGATGATCCGGAAATGGCCGGGGATACGACTCATCCTTGACCACGTGCTCTGCTTCGCCCCTGAGCCGGTTCCCGCAACATAAGCCCGGCGAACGCGGTCTCAAACAGCTCTTTCATCAATTGCCCCCCATGGTATGGCGAACGCGGTCCCAGATCAATTGGAAAAAGGTCGTCCTTCTTATATTCTTCGGTTTCTATAAACCAAACAAAGGCTGATTGCCACCAAGGCACCAAGAGCACCAAGAGAGTCAAAGCCTTTTGGGATAGGTTTCTTGGTGCTCTTGGAGCCTTGGTGGCTAACGACTCAGGTTTCAGTCTTTTTTTTAGAAACCTTCTTTTGGGTTACAGATCCGTATAAAAAAGAGGATGACGGGAGATTATCCCGCCATCCTTCAGGGTTTCAGGGTCAGGCTTTTACCACCTTCACCTTGGTATCGTAATAGGACGCCGAAGCGCCAATCGGATCGGTCAGGCACATATCGCCCAGCGCCGGGTCGATGCGCATGGCTGCGTTGGGACAGATCCCCTTGCCGCGGCGCTTGTCCCCCTTGACCAACTTGCCGTCAACCCTGACATCGTTGGCACCGTAGGCCCAGTGCCCGCAGGACCAGGAGACCGCAATAACCCCGGGACGGATCCCTTCGATCACCTTGACCTTGCCGGCGATCGGGATCTTTTGGCCGTTGCGCAGATCCCAGACCCCCTCGGAGTTGCTGGCGGAAATAATTTGCGCCCGGTTGCCATCACGCAAGCCGATTCTTTTCGCATCGCGCGAATTCATCAGGATGTAATTCTCGGCCAGTTCACGCCCTTGGGACCAGTAGTTACCGATCGTCCGTGACTGCCCGCCGACAATATCCTTGTAGGTGATCAGGGTCATATCGTAACCGGGATCCTCGACTTTATTGCCGTGGAAATCGAGAACCGGATCGGCCACGGGCAGCCCGAAGAAGTTCTTGCCGGTCCCGGGGTGCTTGCCCAGGGCGACCTTCTCCGAGTAAAGATTGAACTGGTTCTTGAACTGGTGGTGGACCTTGTCACCCTTATAGGCATACTCGGCATCCTCGAAACGACCACCGCGATTGAGCACGGTGATGGCTCGCAGAAACATGTCATCACCGAGAATCTTGCGCCAGCGCTGCGGATCATAGGCGTAGCCGGAGAGATGCTTATGCGCCTCGGCATAAATCTGCTGCTCTGCTTTGTCGGCTGCCGGTACCTCGGTGCCGGGTTTGTCCCCCTTGGCCAGATTGGCGGTCAAGCGAATGAACCAGTCGTCGGCACGCTCCAGCGGTTGCCCCTTGCCGAGGCCATCTTTACCATGGTTGGGCAGTTTCAGTTTTTCAGCAATACCAAGCAGCACCGACTCCATCCCCAGCGGCTGTTTGACACCGAAGACCCTGACCTCCTCGGTCATCGCCTGGACCATCGGCTGGCGGACCTT
>JAADGW010000101.1 GCA_013152145.1 Deltaproteobacteria bacterium | reverse complement strand
GATTGAGATGAATATACCTGACAAGCTCCAGCAGGTAAGCATCTCCATCACAGACGATCGATTTATAGCGATTCTGGAACAGATGCCCAGCGCGTTTATGCCGCAAATTGAAAACTACGGCGTAACCGGTGAGCAGGCGGCGCATGAAACTTGCCAGCTTGCCAATCCGAGGCCTCAATAATAGATGAAAATGCGTGTCCAGCAGCGCCCATGCGTAACAGTCGGTTGCTGTCTCATTCAGCAAGAGGGAGAATCGAGCAAGAAAATCCTCACGATCCTGGTCATCAAGAAAAATGGGCCGTTTCTCAATGCCCCGAACGATCACATGTTGCAGCAGTTCTGGGGCGTCTATGCGTGCATGTCTTGGCATGGGGGGAATTATAGCATTGAATGTGAAAGTGTCAAGAACGTCCCCACTGGTCCCCTTTCCGATAAAATATTGTCTGACACGTGATGTCAGCTGTAATTTTATTCACTCAATTTTCTCTGGATCGTTTTGCGATTGATGCCGAGAATCTCGGCGGCTCTGACCCGGTTGCCCTGACAGCGGTCGAGAACAGGATATATTCCAGTTCAACCGTTGCGAGGGTTTTGTCCTCGGGCAGACAATAGCGGTTTTCCGGCCGGAGCTGGCGGCGGATCTCCTCCGGCAGGTCATCAAGCTGTACGGTTTCCGCCGCGCAAAGATAGATACAGCGTTCCACCAGACTGCGCAGTTCGCGGACGTTGCCGGGCCAGGAGTAATCGACCAGGGCACGCAGAACCTCCGGGGAGAAGAAAATATCCCGTCCTTCGGCAGCATGCTGGGCGAGAAAGTGTTCAATCAGCAGCGGAATATCCTCACGCCGCTGTCGCAGCGGTGGCACCTTGATCTGAAAAGTGGCCAGGCGATAGAAAATATCTTCGCGGAACCTGCCCTCGCTGGCAGCGCTGCGCAGGTCGCAGTTGGTTGCGGAGACAATCCGGACATCAAAAGTGATATCGCTGGTGCTGCCGACCGGCCGGACCCGTCGTTCCTGGATGGCCCGCAGCAGCTTTGCCTGCAGCGACGGGGGCATTTCACCGATTTCATCCAGAAACAGGGTGCCGCCGTCAGCCGCCACGAACAGCCCCTGTTTTTTGTCGCTGGCGCCGGTAAATGCCCCGCGGGTATGGCCGAACAGCTCACTTTCCAGCAACCCTTCGGGGATCGAGGCGCAGTTGATCGGTACGAAAGGTCCCTTCTTGCGCGGTGATTCGCGATGGATCGCCTGGGCGATCAGCTCCTTGCCGGTGCCGGTCTCCCCCTCGATCAGCACGCTGCCTTCCGCCGCCGCCACCTTTTCGATCAGGCTGAAGACCTGCTGCATGACAGGACTTTTGCCGAGCAGTTGCTGAAACCGGTGCGGCCGGGTCGCGCGGTCTTCCAGTTCCCTGACCCGTTGCCGCATCTGCAGTTCCCGTTCGGCCCGTTTCACCGCGATCAGGATCTGCTCCATCTTGAACGGTTTGATGATGTAATCATAGGCTCCTTTGTCGATGAAGCGGATGGTGTCGTTGATGTCGCCGAAGGCGGTAATCAGAATCACAAAGGGGGAAAAGCCGCGGCCGGTTTTGATCTGTTCCAGCAGCCCGACACCATCCATGCCGGGCATCTTGATGTCGGTAATCACCAGGTGAAACTCACGGCTCGCCAGCCGCTCAAGCGCTTCATCGGCAGAGGCCGCTGTTGCCACCCGGTAACCTTGCTCGGAGAGAATATCCTGGAGAAAATCGCGCATCTCCTTATGGTCATCAACAATCAGAATAGAGACGGTCGGTTTGCTGTTCATCGGTCCTCTTTCGTTGTTGAAGGGTCTCGGTCCGGCCCCGTCGGCGGTTGCTCGCCCGGCTTCCGGGGCAGCAGGATGATGAAACGGGCACCACCCTCCGGCGTCGCTTCAAACCGGATCTCGCCGGCATGCTCTTCAACGATATTGGCGACGATAAAAAGTCCCAGCCCGGTTCCCTCGCCGACCTGTTTGGTGGTGAAGAAGGGATCGAATATCCGTGAACGCAGTTCTTCGGGAATCCCCGGACCGCTGTCCTCATAAACGATCTGCAGGCAGTTCTGCTGCTGAAGCGGAGTGACCCGGATATGGATGGTTCCTGCCCCGGCAATCGCCTGAAAGGAGTTGAGCAGCAGATTGACGAACAGATGCTGCAGGGCGACCACGTCGCCGACCAGCCGGTCTTCGTCAAGATCGAGCTGCAGCGTGATCTCTTCCCGATTGCGCTGGCAACGGAGCAGGCACAGAGAATAGGCTTCCCTGATCGGATCCCGCAGGGAAAGCGGAGCGAAGGTCTGTTCTTCCTGGCGCGAAAAAGCCAGCAGCCGGTTGATCAGCGCGGCGATGTTTTCGCTCTGCTGAATGATGGTGGTCAGGGATTTGCGTGAGGAATCATCCTTGGTCAGTTTGGAAAGCAGATATTCGGCGCGACCGCTGATGACGTTGAGCGGGGTGCCGATTTCGTGCGCGAGGCCGGAGCTGAGCTGGCCGATGGAGGCAAGTTTTTCCGCATGGCGCAGGCCCTTTTCAAGTTGAAGTTTTTCCAGATAGAAGGTTTCTCGTTTACGGTTCTGCTCTTCAAGCTGCTGCGCCATCCGGTTGAGTTCTTCGATCAGGCGGTCGAGGTCGACCACCCCGCTCGGCTCGATCCGGGAGCTGAGATCACCGGCACCCAGCTGGTGGGCGGCTCTGATCAGCCGTTGCATCGGCTGGGTAATGCTCCAGCGGGCGATGAGGATGATCAGTACGCCGAGTCCGACCGTAAGTGCCACGGTAAAAAGCAGGAAGCGGCGGGTGGTTGCGGCCAGAGTTCGGTTGATCTGCTGCAACGGCAGGACGACTTCCAGCGCTCCCTGAGGGGAATCTCCGATACCGCGGACCGGGACGATAATGGAAAAAAACTGCTGCCGACCACTGGCAAAAAACTCCTCGCGACCACCGTTCTCAAGGGCGGCCAGGTCGATCCGTTTCTGCGGCAGGGGCAGCGGGTTACAGTGGGCACAGGCCACGCCGATCGGTGCCCCCTCACGATCATAAAAGCGGAGCATCGGCGGGGTGGTCCGGTCGCGCGGAGCGATATCGGCCAGCAGTTTGTCGAGGTCGACGGCCGGGTCGCCGGGATGATAGAAACGTAGCACCGCCGTCAATGCACGGGCCATCAGGCGGGCTTCCGAACGGACCCTGGAAAGCAGGTGAGCCCGTTCATCCTGAACCGACACGTAACCGAAAACAGCGGAAGCAACCGCGATCAGAGTAAAAAGATAAAGAAATATCCGGGTGGCAATACGCATGCGGTCAACCTGACGCTTTTTCCGGGATGATTGATGCTGAAAAATTCATGGTATAGCTTTCCGGCAGAAAAGTCAGCCCCAAGGCGATCCGCACCCTCGAGTATTGTCCGTGGCCGTCGGCGACCGGTCCGGCCGATACTTTATTGATAAAATCTATCTGAAACATCGGCGGTATCGATATAACTAATTGGTATCAGACGCGCAGTCCGGCTACTCTAGCCTGAAACTCAACAAATTTCGGGAGAAAAAAATGAAACAACTGCTGCTTTTGTTTATGTCATTGTTTATTGCGCTGCCGGCGTTTGCTGCCACCCAGACCGGTAATTTTACGTGGAGGTTTGATCTTTCGGGGCACCAGCCGGCCGAAGAAACCAGACTTTGGATTCCCTATCCCGTTTCGGATGCCGTTCAACTGATCAGTCATCTCAAGTGGGAGGGAAATTACAGCG
>JAADGW010000126.1 GCA_013152145.1 Deltaproteobacteria bacterium | reverse complement strand
AGCGCCATTATTTCCCGGGAGATCATCAGTCCCAGCCTGGTTGACAGTCTCCAGCAAGCCGATCTGGGAGCCTTGCGGCTTGACTACCTGATGGAAAAGGCGCCGCAAACACCAGAAGAGGCGCGTAAGATCCGCGATCTGGCATTGAACAATCCTCTCTACCGGGGCACCCTGGCTTCCGGGGACGGCAAGGCGATCGCTATCTACCTGCCGATCCGCAGTAAAACCTTCAGCTACAATGTGGCCAACCTGGTCAAAACGCTGACCGCGGACTGGCCGAAAGAGGACCAGGTGCATGTCACCGGTCTGCCGGTTGCGGAGGACACGTTCGGTGTGGAGATGCTCGTCCAGATGGCGACCTCGGCGCCGATGGCGATGTTCGCCATCTTTCTGCTGCTGCTGTTATTCTTCCGGCGGGTGAGCATTATTATCGCGCCGCTGCTGGTCGCGCTGATCAGTGTCATCGGCACCATGGGGCTGTTGATCGGTCTCGGTTTTAAGGTCCATATCATGAGTTCGATGATCGCCATCTTCCTGATGCCGATCGCGGTCGCCGATTCGGTTCACATTCTCAGTGAATTTTATGACAGCTACCCGAAATTCAACGATCGCAAGGAGACTCTGCGTCACGTTATCGGTCACCTGTTCACGCCGATGCTCTACACCTCATTGACGACCATTGCCGGTTTCGCGTCCCTTGCCTTCACGCCGATCCCGCCGGTCCAGGTTTTCGGTCTGCACGTTGCGTTCGGGGTTGCTCTGGCCTGGTTTTTGTCGATGACCCTGGTTCCGGCCTACATTCTGCTGTTTATTCCGCAGCGGGCACTGGATAAAGTTGAGCAGCGTGCCGTCGATCAGCCGCATGGTTCGACACTGGCGAACAGTTTGAGCAAAATCGGTATCTTCAGCTATCGGCACTGGAAGTCCGTCCTGCTGACCAGTTGTGTTGTGCTGGTTTTTGCCATCGTCGGCATTACCCGGATCTCGGTCAACGACAACCCGGTGAAATGGTTCGGGAAAAAACATGAACTGCGGGTTGCTGACCGGGCGCTTAACAAGCACTTCGGCGGGACCTACACCGCCTACCTGACCCTGGCTGCTGAAGGTGATCCGATTGATGGCCGCGGTCTTATCGAGGCGGTGGCAAATGAACTGCACCGCTCTGAACGGGGTCTGTCCGAGGCCAGTGTGCTGTTTCTCGATCGCCTGAAAATGATCAGCCCGGCGGCTCCAGTGGCGAAAATCCTGCCCGAACTGCGGCAGCTGGCGGACGAATTTGATCAGCGCTACAGCTCTGCATGGCCGGCCTTGGCGGACGAGCTGGCCTATCTCGAGCCGTTGCAGCTCAACAGCAAAAAATTGCGTCGCCAACTGTCGGCCTTCCCTCCGGCCCTGGTCGACCAGCTGCTCCAGCAGCTGCCGGACGATTTAACCGGTGAAGCACTGCTCGATAAAGCGCTGCAATTCGCCGATCAGCAGGCCTCGCTGAATTTTCGGCAACTGGTTGATGCGGCGGAAACCTCAGCCGCGGCACCTGAATTCAAACGACCGGCGCTGCTGAACTGGATTAAAGACTTTCAGCAGCAGCTGCTGAAAAACCCGGTGGTCGGGAAAAGTTCCAGTCTGGTCGATGCGCTGGAGAAGGCCAGTTATGAGCTCCAGTACCGTAAAGATGTCAGCGATGAGGTCAACCAGGAGCATTTCTCCGTCCCGAAAAGTGTCGCCGCGGTCGGTCAGGTTTTTACCCAGCTGGAAGGAACAAAGAAGAAAGACAGCCTTTTCCACCTGGTCACCCGCGACTACCGGCAGGCCAACATCTGGATTCAACTGACCAGCGGCGACAACCGGGATATGCAGAGTGTCGTGGATATGGTCGATCAGTACCTGGTCGACAACCCACCCCCGTCGCCGGTCAAGGCGGAATGGGCCGGGTTGACTTACCTGAATATCATTTGGCAGCAGCGGATGGTAACCGGCATGCTCGCTTCTCTCGGCGGCAGTTTTGTCGTCGTGCTGGTGATGATGATCCTGCTGTTCCGGTCGGTCTGGTTCGGCGTACTGGCGATGATTCCGCTCTCTTTCACCATCACCCTGATTTACGGCATCATCGGCTGGGTCGGCAAGGATTATGATATGCCGGTTGCCGTCCTCTCCGCGCTGACCCTGGGGCTGTCGGTTGACTTTGCGATTCATTTTCTGCAGCGTGCCCGTGAGCTGAGCCGCCGGTACGGTAGCTGGCGGGCCGCTTGCCCGGAGATGTTTAAAGAGCCGGCGCTGGCCATCAGCCGGAATGCCATCATCATCTCGATCGGCTTTACGCCGCTGCTGGTTGCACCGCTGGTTCCGTACAACACGGTCGGTTTTTTTCTGGCGACAATCATGGCGGTCAGCTGGCTGGCAACCCTGTTTATTCTTACCGCACTGTTAACCCCGCTGGCCGGGAAGCTTCTGGAAAAACACACACCTCAAGGAGGTTGATGATGAAACGTCTGTTACTTGTATTGCTGCTGTTGCCGGGCCTGGCCCTGGCGGCACCATCGGCGGACGAGATCGTCGATCGGGCCAATCAGGCCTCCTATTACGCCGGTCAGGATGGTCGGGCCGATGTGGTTATGACGATTACGGCCCCTGACGGCAGCACCCGCACCCGGGCCTTTACCATCCTGCGGCTGACCACCAAGGGAGAAAACCAGAAATTCTACGTCTATTTCAAGGCTCCGGCCGATGTGCGTAAAATGGCCTACCTGGTCTGGAAAAATGTCGGCGGAGATGATGATCGCTGGCTCTGGCTGCCGGCGTTGAACCTGAAAAAGCGGATTGCCCCGGGAGATGAACGGACCAGTTTTGTCGGCTCCGACTTCTTTTACGAAGATGTCTCCGGGCGTGACACCGGAGAAGATCGCCATCGACTGGTTGAGGAAACAGACGCCGCCTATGTTTTACGTAATGAGCCGAAGGATCCTGACAGCGTTGAATTTGCCTGGTACAAAGTCTGGATCGACAAGCAGACGTTTCTGCCGTTAAAAGCGGTCTATTACGATCGGCAAGGGCGGGCGTACCGGCAGGTTGAGGCGCTGAAGGTGGAGACCATCGACGGTTATCCGACCGTCACCGAGGCCCGGGCGAGCGACGAGCGATCTGCGGGCCGGCACCAGTACCCTCAACCGGTTCAGTAACGTCAGGTATGATATTAAACTCAAGGAGCGGATTTTCACCGAGCGCTTTTTGCGTCGTCCCCCGCGCGAAGTCGGAAGTAAGTGACCGTGGTGAGGTTTTCTCTCTGGTTTCTCTGCCTGTTTTTCATGCCGATTCCAGCGGTGGCGTTTGATCTGCCGGGCGGAACCGAGCTGCACGGATTTTTTGACCTGCGGGGCGGCAGCCGCCTGCCGGACGATGCTTATCAGCGTAATACCAGCCTGCTGGAAAGTCGCCTGCAGTTGGAGTACAATTACCAAGGGGATGCTGTACTGTTGCAGCTGAGAGGCGATTTCGTTGCCGACGGGATTATCGAC
>JAADGW010000185.1 GCA_013152145.1 Deltaproteobacteria bacterium | reverse complement strand
TCGGGCAGCGGCCAGGTTTCGGATGCCAGCCAGTCGCTCTCGCAGGGGGCGACGGAGCAGGCGAGCAGTCTGGAAGAAATTTCTGCCTCCCTCAATCAACTCTCGTCACAGACCGGCGCAAACGCAGAAAACGCCAACCAGGCCAATCAGTTGGCCACAGACGTGCAAACGGCCGCGCAACAGGGCAGCACGCGGATGGAGTCGATGGTCACCGCCATGGGCGAAATCAACGAGGCCGGACAGGATATCTCCAAGATTATCAAGACGATCGACGAGATCGCCTTCCAGACCAACCTGCTAATGCTGCGGTCGAGGCTGCTCGTGCCGGTCAGCACGGCAAGGGCTTCGCGGTGGTTGCCGAAGAAGTCCGCAATCTGGCGGCCCGTAGTGCCAAGGCGGCAGAGGAGACCTCTGAGCTGATCGAAGGATCGGTGGAAAAAACCAAAAATGGCAGTATCGTCGCCAATCAGACCGCCGAGGCATTGCAGGAAATAATTACCGGCATCGGTAAAACCTCCGATCTGGTCGCTGAAATTGCCGCTGCCAGCAACGAGCAGGCCCAGGCTGTCACTCAGATCAGTCTGGGGGTCGAGCAGATCGATCAGGTCACACAGCAAAATACCGCCAGTGCTGAGGAGGGGGCTGCTGCTGCCGAGGAACTCTCCGGGCAGGCTGAGTCGATGAAGCAGATGCTGGCACGCTTTGTCCTGAAACGACGGAGCAATACTGATGCGATCAGCTGGGAGCACCCGGCCATCACCCGGTCAGAGAACTCACCGCAGCAGTGGCCGACTCAGACCGCCGCCCGGATTTCGCTTGACGAGCACGAGCGTTTCTAGCCGTTGCCGCAGGGGCGGGAAGCCCGTTCGAGTTTCTTCTTCCCTCCATCCGTTTGAGTCTCGAGAGGGGATCGTGCTCCGGTTATTGCCCAACTCGGCATCGTTGAACCGATTCAGAACGAGAAACTAAACGTAACTATTCAGCAGCGTGATGGATGGCTTCGGGGTGTCCACTTCAAGGCCATCTGGCTGAATTAGTTACAACTAAACAAAAGAGGCGATCCGAATTCCGAATCGCCTCTTTATCGTTGATGGCGGGGCTGACGGGACTTGAACCCGCGACCTCCGGCGTGACAGGCCGGCGTTGTAACCAACTCTACTACAGCCCCCGTAACGTCTGTTGCTAAAAGCGGAGCGAACTTTACCCCATCTTTTTCCTTTCTGCAAGAGCTAAATCCCCTCGCGTGGAAAATGTATTCCGGCTCGATAGAACGACGCTCAGTAGCTTGCCGGTTGGTCCAGGTTTTTATCCTCCCTGCTGAACCGTAATTATTTTAATGTAGAATTTATCATTATTGTGCGTGGTGTGGTGTTAACTCAATTGTACATTAATTAATAGTTGAATTTATTTTGTAAATTGATAAATTTTATTGTTGTTCAACATGTTGAATGTACAGGTAGTTAACGTGAAACTCAGTCTTTGGAAAATATTTATTTTATTGGCCTAATGTTTGCTTTGTTTAGTTTTTTGTGATATTTCTAACTTTTGATAAAGCCATATCTAATGAAATCGCAATGTGGTTTTCCGTTGCTCCTGGTTTGAAAGTTAACCGTAACTTCTCCATTTTTTGACCCGACTGAACTGATCGTTTCATCAATGTAGAGTACCTGCAATCGCCTTATATGACCGTGCTCCGGGGGACTTTTGTGTTATCTGTTGCCAAAAGAGGACACTCTTATAACGGGAATTCGAGCAAGCTCCGGGCGGGGTGCTTGCTTCCGTTCATTGTGGTTTTCTGCCTGTTTTTACTCTGTAGTACCCCTGTTGGCGCCGCGGATCTGACCATCCCGGGGGACTATACGTTGACCGGTGGTAATCGAGTGATCGACGTTTCCGTCAGCTACACGGATGATGATAACGGTAATAACAGCCTGCTGGTTGAATGGGATGAAGATGGTGATGACTGGAGCAATCTGCTCGGCAGCAGTTCTCTTGAGCATGCCGTTCCCCGTACCGCTATACGATTTCCGGCCTGGTGAATCAGTCCGCTTACCAGGTTCGTATTACGCTGCGCGACAGTGATATGGCGGATGATGTCCGTATATTCACCGGGCTGAAGCCGTACAATCCGTTGGTTCATACCTCGTTATCGACCGCTTCGGGAAAATGGTCGGGCAGCGGTGGTTGGGGCATTACGGGCGGCAAGTACGGTCGTTTCACCTGCAATACCTGCCACCAGAAAGGCTCCGGGAATGCCAAACAGGTCAAAGCCGGCCTGACAGTGACCGACAGCGGCAGCAGTGATCAGTTGCCGATCGAGGTCGACGGCGGGTCAGTTGTTTTTGATTCGACGTTGAGCGGCAGCGCCAATCTGGGCGATGACAGTCGCAACCCGGCAACCTCCTCCAGCAACATCTGTGAAGCCTGCCACTCGCAAACCGATTTTCATCGCTACGATACCACCGGTCAACCGGGCGGAACGGCTCATTACAACAAGAGCGATTGCATCAAGTGTCACAATCACCAGGCGGGCTTTAAGGCCGGCTGTGACGGTTGTCATGCCAATCCTCCAGTGTGGAACAGTCATCCGGCGCACCTGGATGCCGGGCGGATGTTGACAGCGTTGAGCTGTCCGACCTGCCACCAGGGCTCGGCGCACCTGAGTGGTGCCTCCGAAGTCAATTTCGATCCGGCTGAAACCCGGCTCGCCGGTGCCAGCTACGTTGATGCTGATCAGACCAGTCGCTATACCGAAGCGGGCGGCTATGTCGACACCCCGGCTTATGTGAGCTGTCAAGCGGTTTACTGTCACAGCAACGGCAACCCCTTTGACGGGGCGATCAGCTATCAGAATCCGACCTGGGGCGGGGCGGCGATGACCTGTTCGTCCTGTCACGACCATGCCGGTGATGCGACCACCCTGAGCAGCAACCATCCCAAACATGTCGGCACGCTCTACAATTTTGACTGTTCGAAGTGCCACGCAGCGACGGTCAGTGACAGCAACACCATCAGTGACAACCGCCTGCATCTGAATGAACAGAAGGATGTCAGCCTTGCCGGCGGCGGCACCTATACTGCCGCGACCCGAGCCTGCGATAACCTCTACTGCCACAGTGATGCGGTCGGCGGCGCGCCGAACCGTAACGTTGCCTGGTCCGACACCACCCCGACCGCCTGCGACGACTGTCATGCCGGCCGGCCGGGCGATGCCCTGCAGATGACGACCGGCGCCCACGACCGATTGGCCAACGACGGCTGGATTCGCCAGTATCCCTGCGAATATTGTCATTACAATACGGCGGCGCTCGATGGTTCCATCAAGGCCGGCGGTTACCATGTTAATGAACAGAAGGATATTGTCTTCGACCCCAAGTGGAATATCGCCGGTAACCCTGCGGCCAGCTACAACTCGACCAGTAAAATTTGTGACAATATCTATTGCCACAGTGATGGCACCACGGTTAATCCGCTGGTGCAGGATTTCCCCTGGGATGCGCCGAACCACGCTCAATGTGATTCCTGTCACGGCCACAAGGGCGATTGCGCAACCTGTCACGATGGCTCTGACGGCAAGCCGGTGATCACCGCCTGGCCGGCCGGGCAGGAGTGGTTGAATGCCACCCCGATGTATACCAATAGCGGCCCGGGAACCGATCGGGCCAACTCCCATATTCGTCATCTGCAGACCGATTTTTCCTGCGGTAACTGCCATTTCAGTACCGTCGTCGGCGCCTGCGAGGATTGCCACGGTGTGGGAATTCCCACCGGCTCGATGGGAGAAACCGGCCATGTCGATCCCGCTTTTCATGTCAATAAGGTCAAAGATGTGGTTTTTAAGGATGGCGGAACCTACGACCCGGTGACCAAAAAATGCTCAAATACGGTCTGTCATACCGGGGCTGACCCGCAGTGGGGTGACTCCGTCAATGGACAGGTGCTCTGCCTCTCCTGTCATGGCACAACTGAAGCCGACGTCGACGACTTCGGTGCCTTTAACGGCGTCCGGGCCAAGATTAATCTGAATGAGTGGGTCAGCAGCGGCCACGGGCGACCGGCCGCTTCCGGCAACTACCCATCCGGTAACCCGCCCGCCAATTTCCCGGGGAACCCCTGCTGGTATTGTCACGACAGTGACGTGCTGCACAAGGACGCTGATAACCCTTATCGCCTGAAGATCCATCCGCAGTTTGAACAGCGTTTCGAGAAGGAATGCGTGTATTGTCACATGGAGGGGACGAACAACGAATGTCTCGGCTGTCATAATTCGACCGGCAGCCTTTCACCGCAACTTGCCGATATTACGACCCCGCAGAATCATACCGGCTACACCGACGGCCAGACCTCCTGCCTGACGTCCGGTTGTCATCCGGATGACGCCTCACGGCACAAGACCGCCGCCGGCAGCTGGAGCGCGGAACAGAAGGCGGATGTCAAAAATCAGTACGTGATGATGGGGGTCTGTCTGCAGTGCCATGACAACGATGACAACAACCGTTGCAACAGTTGTCACACCTGGGGCGGCGCGCCGGAGGATAACCCCTATAAGCTCGGTTACGATCCGGGCCCCGGGTTCATTGCCGGCTCGAGCAAGGCCGGTTCGACTCATTTCGGTCATAAACACTGGCAGAAGTATCTGGATACCGGAAAATGGCGCGGCGGCAAGTTCTGCTGGGATTGTCACGATCCACACGGCGACAGTAACATCTACATGATTCAGGATAAGGTGGCCACTGAAACCGAGGGATCATTCGGCACGCCGGTCACTCGCGCCGCTGTGGTCTTCACCAAGGCTGTAAGCGGTATCGATTACGCCAGGTCTTCGGCGCCCTATAACGGCATCTGCAATGTCTGTCACAGCGACACGAATCACTATCGCGCCAGCTATGGTGACGGGCACCGGGCCAGTCGTCGCTGCACCGGTTGTCATGAGCATAGCTTCGGCAATGAGCACGCTTCGGGGCAGAGCTGCGATTCCTGTCATCAGAATAAGCCGATCCCCAATCATCTCGGTTTCGGTCTGCCGCGTGATTGTACCAAGTGTCACGATGGTGTGATCAAGCTGCGGACGGATATTGTCCGTCAGTTCAATCAGTCGCACCATGTGCAGGGGGTTGAGCTGACGAGCAAGCACTGTTATCAGTGTCACTGGGAAGCGACCCCGGAAGGGTTGATTAACAACGATTACCATGCCGGCTACAACTACAAAACCTACACCACCGTTGCCAACGGTGCCACCGATCTGGTCATTTACGGTGCGGAAACCCGACCGACCACCTATCAGCTCGGGGTCACCGCAGTGACCTTCACCGCGACTGAAATCGGGACCGCCAACGAGCGGACCGAGGTTGCCAAGGTGACCCAGCACTGTCTGGGTTGTCACAGCGATCAGAATAATGCCACCGAGCCCTTCGGCGACTGCAAAACACCGCGCCAGTACGCCTGGGATCGGCAGAGTATCGATGCCCGTTATTCGCAGACCGGCACCACCACCTGGGGCAAGTATTCCGGCAGCAACGCCGCCCAGAAGAACGTTCAGAAAGCCTTCTCAGCGCACGGCAACGCGGTTGCCAATGCGGGAGGCTGGAACACCGTTACCGGTGAGGACGGTGCCCTGGTCAACACCCGCGCCGGCACGCAGAATGTCCAGTGCTTCGATTGCCACAACTCGCACGGGTCTTATACCAGCGGCGTCACCAGCAGTTACCGCACCTTTGACGGCAGCTACGGTGGCGCAAATCTGAAAGATACGCAGGCCGGCAAGGGCGGTTACAGCGTCACCTACCAGGCGGTCGCTGTGACCGAGGGCATCAATCCGATGAGCACGGCGTCGGCGCAGTGCTTCGACTGCCATGAAACCCAGACTGCCGGCAGCGTGCCCTGGGGTTACGAGTCAACTTTTGGTGCCAGTGCACCGATCATGGGTTATCGCGACAGCTCCCGTTTCGGTGCTGGTGAACGCGGCACCCAAGTGCGTTTTCCCTTTAAGGCGTCGCGCCCCAACCTCGGCGGGCACTTGAAGGCGTCATCACCGCTGACCAGTACGGTGATGGGCAGCATCAACGGTTCCTGCACTGCCTGCCATGACCCGCACGGGGTCAGCCCGACCTTGGGCGCCGACCAGGCTTACGCAGTGCCGCTGCTCAAGGGGACCTGGCTGACCTCGCCGTTCAAGGAGGATGCTCCGCAGCGGAACGTGAATCAGAACACCACCAGTAATGTTCACCCCGGTCGTAAAACCTTCGGTACCGTTGATGGTAGCAGCCAGGCGGCGGCAAATAAACTGACCGAACCGGCCAGTCAGTTTGCCGGGCTCTGTCTGCGCTGCCACCCGAAAGCCAGCCTGACCGACGGAATCAACAAGAACAGCGCCTTCAAGAGTCTCGATCGGGTCCACGAAACCGTCAACGGCTGGGGAAATAACGCCGAGCACAGCTATTCCTGTTCCAAGTGTCACCAGCCCCATGTCTCCGGCCTGCCGCGGTTGATGCGGACCAACTGCCTCGACTGGACCCATCGCGGCGATGTTGAATCGGGCGGCGCCAACCCGGGGCATCGTGATGTCACCCGCAGCTATCCGCGCATGCAGAATATCTGGCCGGCTTGTCATGAAACAGAGACCGGTTCCTGGAATAACCAGCAGTGGAATGAGGTGACGCCATGGTGAGGAGGGTGGTTGAGCGGATCAGGGGCAGCGTGTCGCAACGAACCCACGTACCGTCACATACGCGTCGAACCGGGCTGGTTGCCGGCCTGCTGCTCGGCTTGTGTCTCTGCCTGCCGTTTTCAGCCTGGAGTGTCGGCGGCGATATCTCCTGGCAATATGACAACGTCGCGTTAAACAAGCAGGAAGCCAAGGCAATGGCGGTTGATTCACAGGGAAACCTGGTCATCGTCGGTTACAGCGCGGGGGCGGGGAACGATTACCTGGTCGTCAAGCTCAAGGCTGACGGTTCAGGGCCCCTGTGGACGGCCAGCTACGATTCGACCGGTGGTGGCGATGTCGCGACCGCCGTGGTGATCGACAGCAACGATGATGTCATCGTCACCGGTTATGCCTGGGATGGGGCGACCTATAACGATATCTATACAGTCAAATATGCCGCAGCTGATGGTGCGGTCCTCTGGCAGCATACCTTTGATGGTGCCGGCAGCGGTAACGACTACGCAACCGCGATCACCGTCGACAGCATCAACAATGTCTACGTCGGCGGCTATATGCAGGACAGCAACGGCAAAGACAGCTTTATCGTCCTCAAATACGGCCCGCTCAACGGCCCCAACCCCGATGGGACTCCGCTGTGGCAGGCCAGCTACGATGGCGGCGTCAACGGTCATGACCGGATCACCGCCATCACCGCCGGGGTCGACGGGATTGCCGTGACCGGACAATCACAGAATGCGACCCCCGATTTTGATTGTTTTACCATCAAATACAATTTTTCCGGCAGCGAGATCTGGCAGCGACGTTACTCCGACAGCGGCGACGGCAAGGGGCTGGCTCTGGCCATGGATGCCGCCGGTAACGTGATCATGGCGGGTTACGTCAGTAACGGCAGCGACCGGGATTTCTACGTTATCGAGTATGCTGCCGATGACAGCCCGGCCAAGTGGGTGAAGATTTATGACAGCGGCTACGATGATGAGGCGGCGGATCTGTGGCTGGATGCGGCCGGTGATGTCTATGTCGTCGGAACCCACGCAAGCCTGATGACCGGTCAGGATATTTACTTCGCCAGGTTCGATGGGGGCAGCGGCGTTGAAGTCTGGAACGGAAGCTATAATTCGAGTAATGGCGACAACGACCACGGCCTCTTCATCGTCGGCGATGATAACGGTGAACTGTTCATCGCCGGCTACAATAACGATTCTGCCAGCGGCTTTGATGATTTCCTGACACTCAAGCTGACCCGGGCTGCCGGAACCCTGCTCTGGGCCCGCGAGTACGATGGGGCCGGCAAAAATGATCGCTCGGTCGGTGCCGGTCTGGCCCCGGACGGCAATCTGCTGATCGGCGGCTGGTCGGATCGCTGGACCGCCGGCAGCAGCGACTACGATTTTTATGCGCTCAAATATGAATCGGGAGCGTTGAATCAGCCGACCGCACTGACGGCCACGGCGGTCACCAATACGCAGATTGATCTGAGCTGGGTTGATAATTCGACCACCGAAGAGAACTTCGTTGTTGAGCGTAAAATCGGTGCGCTCGGCAGCTACGCCGTGGTTGCCACCCTGGCCGCCGATAGCGTCAGCTACAGCGATTCCGGCCTGACCGCCGATACCCGCTATTACTACCGGGTGATGGCTTACAATGCGGCAACCGGCAATTCGCCGTACAGTGACGAGGCGAATGCCA
>JAADGW010000181.1 GCA_013152145.1 Deltaproteobacteria bacterium | reverse complement strand
GCATTTTCGCGCGCGAAATCTGCTCGGCCAGATAGGGCCAGCGCTGCTCTATAATGACGATGTTCTGCTGAAACAAATAACGACTCCTCAAATTCCCCGTCAAAAAAACAACACTTCCGCAAAAAATCGACCCATCCCGTAAGGTTAAACCACAAATCGTGCCAACCTGCCCGGCTTTCTTACGCTTTTAATTTGCAGCCAGCTCATTGTGACATACTAATTACTGCTCAACGACAATTTTTTCATGATTGTTTTAAAAAAAACCGGGTAACTATTCAGCAGCGCGATGGATGGCCTCGGGGTGCTGAATAGTTTACCAAAATTAAAGGCCGCCAGAACTCCACGTTCTGACGGCCTTGCTGCTACTTTTGGTGCGAACTGCCCGTTACTTATCTGCCGGATTGTCCACCACCGGCAACGGCGTGCGGGTCTGATAGCCACCCTTATCCAAAATCACCTGGATTGCCCGGTTACTGGCCGGAGCATAAAGTACCGGGGCCTGCAGGTTCAACGTCACCGAACGGTCCGGATGAACGGTTACCACCGACAGAACGAACCCTTCATCGCCCTCCTGCATTCCCAGCTTGCTCCGCTCGGACTCATCGGGTGCGACGGTGTAGTCGGGGAAAAAATTGGTCGGATCGGTCATCACAAAAGCGATCTGTGGATCATCGATACTCTGAATCCAGAACAGCGGACCCGCTTTCTCATTCGGCATGACGATAAATTCACGCAGCATCTCAAAACCGATCAGCCCTTCTGGAAAACTCAGGGTATCCTCCGGGTCATACTCAATTTCGCCAAACCGGGACATGATCTTTTTCATTTCTCGTCCCCCCCGGAACCCAGAATGGTGCTCAACTCGTTCAGATCGGCAATGTTCCACTGCGCGGCCTCCTTATTTTCCTGCTTGATGCGATCGTAGACTTCCTGCCGATGCACCTTCATCTCTTTCGGGGCATCGATGCCGATACGCACACCGCCCCCTTTCAGTTCAACAACGGTGATGCGGATATCGTCACCGATGATGATTCCCTCGCCTGTTTTCCGTGTCAGTACCAGCATTTTGCCCTCCCTGGCTTGAAAATCCCGATCCACTCCGGAACCGGGTGACGTTAAGCGTAGCAGAAATTCTGCCGCCGACAGATATTTCGCCGGATATGTACGCTGTTACGAATTTAAATGTAGTCCAGAATCGACAGTTGCGAAACCCGGCCGGTAACACTCAGGGCGGGCGGCCTGATAGCTCTGCTCCTGCTGCTGCAGACTGGTGATGGTTTCGAGGATATCGGCATCCTCAAACCGGGAGCGGAACTCCTCCATATCGACCTTGATCTGCTCCATATGATCGCGCGCCACTTCGAGCCGGCGGCCGAGATTCCCTTTGATACTGCGATAACCGCGCACCTGGTTGGCACCAACTTCCAGATTGTCCATCTGCGCGGTCACTCCCGCCGGGTTGTCGGCCCGCAGCGCCTCTTCGATCGAGGTGACCACGGCAAAAATATCAACCGCGCCGGCGTCGGTAGTGCCGTCATTATCGGCATCGCCCAGCATCAGACCGTTGCCGGTCAGGTTGATGTTGATCAATTCGTTCGGCGATATTTCAAACTGCTGAGTCCCGTTATCACCGTTATAAAGCACCGGAGGCTGGCCCACCCCGGGGTAGGCCGGATTCTTGGTAAACGGTTTGGTTTTTTCGCTGAATCCGGCGAACAGGTATTTTCCGTCAACCTTGGCGTTGGCGGAATCGAGAATCGAGGCACGCAACTGAGACAGTTCATCGGCGTAGGTCAGACGATCCTCAGCGCTGAGAGCGCCATTGACGGTCGCGATGCTGATCTCGCGGACCCGCACCAGGGAATTTTCGATGCTGTTGAGAGATAGCCGTCCATATTATCGACCCGGTCCAGACCCGACTCAATAGTCTCAATATACCGATCAGAGGTCTGAATCTGGGTGCGCGCACTCAGCACCGGACTGATAGCGGTGGGGTCATCGGAGGGACGATTGAGCCGTTTGCCGGTCGCGGCCTGGAGTTGCAGGGTTGCCAGCTTGTCGGTGGTCCGATCCAGAAATGCCTGTAAGCTGCGATATGTGGTGGTTTGCGTCGCTCTCATAAATCACCTACCTTTTCAGGGACAACAGAGTGCCCATCATCTCATCAACCGTCGAGAGGAACTTGGCTGATGCCTCAAAACCTTTCTGATACTGCATCAGGTTGATCATCTCGTCTTCCAGCGAAACTCCGTCAATCCCGTCACGCAGGTTCTTCAGCTGAATCAGACTATCCTCGAACCCCTGCTTGGCCTGACGGTTGCGGGCCGCCTCAACACCGACAACCGAAGCAATTTTGCCATAATAGGAGACAAAAGTATCGTTGCCGAGGGTCTGTTGCTGTTCAAGCTGCAAAACAGTCAGGGCGTTGGTATTATCCCCCGGAGCATTGCTGTTTCCGGCGGCAACTTCACTGGTGGCAGAGATATTCATGGTCAGCGACGAGGCCGCCCCCGCAACGGCCGCCGGCTGGACAAAAAAATCCCGTCCGGAGACGCCGTCAAGGCCGGTACCGGCACTGTGCAGGGTGTTAACCTCATCAGCAAAGGTATAGGCCAGCTGATCGAGACGATTCACAACATCCGGAATCATCACATCGCGAACATCGTAGAGTCCCCGGAACTCCCCTCCCAGTGCGGTTCGATCGAGCGGAATATTGGTCGTCCCGAAATCAAGCTCTAAATTTATGTCGACCCCGGAGACTACGCCCTGAATATGCGTGGCCTTATCCCCTTCCACCAGCGGCATACCATTGGCCAACTGCACAGAGACCGTGCCGTTTGAGGTTTCAAAACTGCGGGCTCCGATCGACGTGGAGAGATTTTTTAATAACATATCACGGCGGTCACGATCGGAGTTGGCGTCCTGGCCGGACATCTCCAGAGCGGAAATCCGGTTGTTCAACTGGCCGATCTCATCGAGGTGCAGGTTGACGCCGTCTATTTTCGAGGTGATGGTATTGTTGATATTCTTCCGCACCTGCTGGGTTTCATTGTAGACGTTGACAAAGGCGTTGCCGATCAACTCACCGCGCTGCAGCACCATCTGCCGCTCGACTTCGCCGCCGGGGTTGGTGGTCAACTGGCGCCAGGAATCAAAAAACTGGTCAAATTTATCCGACAGGCTGCCATCGCCGATACCGATTGAACGCTCCAGTTCGGCCAGGGTATTGACCATACTGCTTTCGAGGCCGAGTTCAGACGATTTGTCTTTGATCTGGCCATCAAGAAAAACATCGTGCGAGCGTTCCACCGAGCCGACCGTGACGCCGGTGCCGATAAAAAAATCACCAAAACTCAACGCCGGATAAGGGGTCAGGTTGGGAGATTGTCGGGAATAGCCTTCGGTATTGACATTGGCGATATTCAGACCGGTGATCTCGATCGCCTTCTGATTGGTCTGCAGCGAGGTCCTGCCGGAGTTCAGTGCTGCATTGAGTCCCATCTTACACCTTCCCTGACAACAGCCGGCCACCCTGAGTCAGAGCGCAGGACTGGCCACTGCCGCCATAAACTTGAGGCATTGCCGCCTGACCGAAAAAGCCCATCAGGTCACGCACCCAGTTGAGCCCGGTCCAGAGCAGAAAAGCGTTGCGCCGGTTTTCCTGATCGATCTGCCGCAGCAACCCTTCCAGTCCCGCAACCTCTTCAGGCTGCGGATTCAACGCTGCCACCAGCGCCTGTTTGGCCTCGACCACCTGCTGCAGGCCGGCCATATCGAGCTGCTTGGCCTTTTCCCGCTCTTCAAGCAGTAAGGCAAGCAGGGTCTCCAGTTGGCTGCGCAAATCAGAAGAAGTCATCTTCAGCTATCCTTGAGGATGAAGGGGAGCAGACTTGAGGCGACCTTTTCCAGATCGGGCTGATAGGTCCCGCTCTCAATCTGGGCCTTTAACGCCTGCAACTTTTCCGCCTGGGCCGTTGCCTGGGTTGCCCCGACGGCTTGAGCTTTACTGGCATTCTGCAATGCACTGGAAAAATCAACCCGATCCGTTTTCCCGGTCTCAGCCGACTTTTTCGCGGAAGCCGCTTTCCCGGTACGGTTGAGCGTCCCGAGAGGGCCGAACCCCTTACCACCGATAATTCCATCAACCATGACCAACTCCTTACCTATTCCCCTGATTTATCAGACTGTTCCGCAAAAGCATCGAGCTTCTGCATAATCGCATCGTAGGTTTGTTGCGAAATATCCGGCAGCGTGCCGCCGAAGGCGTCCTGTGCGTCCTGGAACCCCTGCCCTATCGCCGCCTTCATTTCCTCCAGCCTGGCCGGGTCATTGCCGAAAGCATTGATGGCGAAATCGACGATCCGATCGGAGGTTTTTTCAACCCCGAAGTAACCATCATCAGCAACCAACGCTTGGGCCTCTTCAACGCTCATGCTGTTGAAATCGATCTGCTGATTACCGATGCTGATCTGCAGCGGCGTATTCTGCTCCTGCAGGGTTTTAATCACCAGACTGCGTAACAGCTCATACGGAGAACCGATATTCAACGCCGACTGCGGGCCATAGGTTGCCTCAACCGGTTCCGGCTGCCGCAGAGAAACCTGATCCTCACTGGAGCTCTTGCTTCTCTCACGCTGCTGCCGTTGTACAGCATCTTCCTGCCGCTGGCTTTGAAGCGGTTTGAACCCGGACGTGGAATGGATCTGATTGGTCATAATGGCCCTCCGCGGTGCGGTATCTTTCGTAAAACACTGCTCACAGTTTTACTTTCTTTGCTATTCTATCGACGCTGCAGGGGAATTTCTTTAATTTTTTTTTGCCGATTGGATGGGAAGATATGAGCCGTCGGCAACAGGGGAAATTTTGCCGCCGACCATTTGTTCTAACGTCCTTTAATCCTCGTCAAGCAGTTGTTTCAGCATCAGATCAGTCAGACCGATTCCACCGTGCTGCGCCATCATCCTAGCCGCCTCAGCGTCCTGCAGTTGGGTGTAGATATCGTCGGCGTTGCCCTTTTCGAGCACGCCCGCATCGGGGACGGTGTTGCGCATTTCCTTGAACATCTGCTGGATGAAAATCGCCTCGAACTGCTGTGCGACCTTTTTGAGCTGCTGCGGGTCCCGTCCCGGTGGTTTTTTCGGTGTCCGGGTCAGGGCCTGACTAAGCAGTTGGCCGGAATCGATCTTGCTGTCCATCATCACTCCCGAAGCCGGTTCTGCGATTAAAGAACCACCAGGTCAGCGTAAAGTGCGCCGGCAGCCTTGATCGCCTGGAAAATAGCGATCAGATCACGCGGGGTGGCGCCGATCGCGTTCAGGGCGGCGGCGACATCACCGATGCTGACCCCCTGTTCCAGGACCACCAGGTTGCCCTTGTCCTCGGACACATCGACCTGGGTGCTCGGTGAGACGACGGTCTGGCCATTCGACAGCGGGTTGGGCTGCGAGACGTTGGTCTTCTCGCTGATCACCAGATTCAGGTTGCCGTGCGACACCGCTACCGTGGAAATCCGCACCCGATCGCCCATGACGATGGTGCCGGTCTTCTCGTTGACCACGATCCGCGCCACCGTATCGGGGGTGACGTTGAGCCGCTCCAGTTCGGAGACAAACTCGACTTCGCGATCCCGGTAGCCGTCGGGAACCGTCACCTGCATCTGTCCGGCATCGAGAGAGCGGGCGATCTTGCTGCCGAAATGCTGGTTGACGGCCTCACTCATGCGCGCCACGGTGGTGAAATCAGAATCCTTGAGCCGGTAGTTCAGTTCCCGCTGTTGACCGAAAACGAAGGGCACTTCGCGCTCGACCAGAGCTCCGCCGGGGATCCGCCCGGCGGTTGGATGATTTTTCTGGACCTTGGCCGCTTTCCCACCGTAAGCCAACGCGCCGGTCGATATAGACCCCTGTGCCACCGCATAAATTTTGCCGTCGGCTGCTTTCAACGGGGTCATCATCAGGGTTCCGCCGGCCAGGTTACTGGCATCGCCGACCGAAGAGACCGATACGTCAATGCTGCTGCCGGTCCGGGCGAAGGGCGGCAGGTTCGTGGTGACAATCACCGCCGCCACATTGGCCACCTTGACCTTGTCCGGGTCGACGGTGACGCCGAGCCGTTCCATCATGTTGACCAGCGACTGAATCGTAAACTGAGTCCCGGCGCTGTCGCCGGTGCCGTTGAGGCCGACCACCAGTCCGTAACCGACCAGCTGGTTGGAGCGCACCCCTTTCAGCCGGGCCAGCTCCTTGATCCGTGAGGCGTCTGCCGTCGACAGCAACACCACCGCCCAGAGAACCAACATGAGGATAATAATTTTATTCTGCAGACGTTTCATGGTCGTGTCTCCGCAGCCCGGTCTAGAACGGCCAGACCTGGTCCAATGCCCGAACCAGCCAGCCCTGCTGCTGCTTGTCGCTGATCACCCCATCACCGACGTAGGCGATGCGGGCATTGAGAATATTTTTTGAATCGACGATGTTACGCGGCGAGACATCCGGCTGACGGACAATCCCGCTGAGGGTGACAATCTGTGTCTCACTGTTGACGGTCACCGTCTTGTTCCCCTCGATGCGCAGGTTGCCGTTCGGCAGCACCTCAACCACCTGGGTGGTCAGAGTGGCGAGCAAGTTTTCTTTGCGCGAGGTTTTGCCGCTGCCTTTAAAATCGCTGGTCGTTTTCGCGTCAACCAGAGACGCCGGGTTGATGCCGGTGATACTGCCGACATTCCGCTCCAACCCCAACATACTGGTAATCCCGGCCGACATGTTGCTGCTGCGGCCGGTCTCGGTTTTTGCTTCCTTGCTGGCGCTGGCGCTTTCGACGATCACCACGGTGATGATATCGCCGACCGTGCGCCCTTTCATATCCTGGAACAGGCCGCCCCGCGCTTCCGTCCAGAGCGAACCTGCCGTCTGTGGCGCCGGCGGTGCCTGCATCACCGGCGTAACCGGCGCAATGTCGGTGAGATTGATATGCCTTGCCGGTGCGGCACAACCGGCCGGCAACAACAGAACAACAATCATCCAGAGATTTTTTTTCATCTTAAAACTCCACCGTTACCCGTCCCGGTGCCACCACCCGACAAAGCACCTCTTTGTGCGAGCCGATATTCATCACCCGAATGGTCTCATCCAGCAAACCGTTCTCTTTTGCCTCTCCGGCGGCGGAAAGTACGAGCCCGGCACGCTGTGCCTGAATCACCACCCGTTCGCCCCGTTTGATCATCGGTGGAAACTCAACCTGATTGCGCGACAGCGGCTGGCCGAGACGCAGAGAACGCTTGAGCCGCTTGCCGTAAATTTCATCTCCGGCAAACAGCGGTTGTTTCAACCTGGAGATATCCCGCTGCTCCGGGCTGACATTTTCCGGGGAAAGCACCTCACCGCGACGCAGGTTATCTGCCGCGACCAGAATCTCGGCCAGTGCTTCCAGCTCGATCCGGATCGACTGGTTGCTGACCAGTCGGCCGTCGACCCGGATCAGCAGAGTGACCCGGCGACTGCCGATAATCCCCGGTTTGGCGGGAATTATCTGGTATTCGATCCGCCCCTGCGGCACCTTGAACGGTTTCGGCAATGATAACGAGGCAAAACGCAGCTCCACCCGCGGCAGCTGCTGCGACTTCGCGGCCAGATAATCATTCAATACCTGCGCAACCTCCTGCTGACTGATCAGTCGCTCCGCCCCGCTCCCCGACTTGGCCCGGACCGGTACCGGGAGCAACAGGAGCAGGGAGATTATAAGCATCATGGTTTTCATCTCGGCCGCCGGTTAACGAACCAGTTGACTGGTCATCTGCAACATTTCATCCGCCGTTTTGATCGCCTTGGAATTAACCTCATAGGCCCGCTGACCGGCAATCATGTTGACCATTTCTTCCATGATATTGACGTTCGACCCTTCCAGAAATCCCTGCGACAGGGTGCCGAAGCCCTCTTCTCCGGGGGTACCGCTGACCGGCGTTCCGGTGGTCGGAGTTTCTGCGTAAAGATTGCGTCCCAGGCTCTTCAGGCCGGCGGGGTTGGCGAAACGGACCAGCTCGATATTGCCGACCTGGGTCGGAGTACTTTCGCCATCGAGAATCACCTCGACGCTGCCGCCGGGGCTGATCGTAACTGAAGTAGAATTTTCCGGGATCACCACTTCGGGGAACAGCGGATAACCATCCGAGGTCACCAGTCGACCGGTACTGTCCTTTTTCATCGCCCCGGAACGGGTGTAGACTTCAGCACCGTCCGGCATGGTGATCTGAAAAAAACCGGTGCCTTCGATCGCCAGATCCAGTTCATTCTCGGTCTGCTGGAAATCACCGGTGGTAAAAACCTTCTGTACCGCGGCAACCCGGGAACCGAGCCCGATCTGTACGCCGGTCGGCACTTCGCTGCCATCAACCCCGGAGCCGGCGGACTTGCTGGTCTGGTAAAGGATGTCCTGAAAATCGGCCCGACTTTTCTTGAAACCAGAACTGTTGACGTTGGCCAGGTTATTGGCAATCACATCCATATTGATCTGTTGCGATTGCATCCCGGTTGCTGCGGTCCAAAGCGCTCTGATCATGATTATCTCCTTCTTTTTTGCCGCCTTGGCGGCTTGCTGTTCCGGTTACTGGATGAGGCCGAGGTCTGCAATCTTGCGGTCCATCTCGTCGTAAACTTTCAATGCTTTCTGCATCGCCTCAAAGGCCCGCAGATTGCTCGTCATCCGGGCCATGGACCGCATGACATCGACATTGGACCCCTCTAGTTTCTTTTGTGACAGTTGTGGGTCAGGAAGCAGTTCTGGCTGGACTCCGGTCGGCGGGATAAACATGCTGTCCTGAGCACGCCGCAGAACGGAATTATCCTTGAAGTGGAAAACACCGACCTGGCCGAGCTGCTCCCCCTCATACCAGATGTTGCCGTCCGGGGCGATATCGACGTCGGAACTGGTCAGGGTGATCTGCCCGCCTCCGGCACTCATCACCGGCCGGCCGTTGACGTCGGTCAGAACCCCCTCGCGGTTTATCTCGAAAAATCCTTTACGGGTATAACCGAAGCTGCCGTCTTTTCGTTGTACTTGAAAAAATCCGTCGCCGGTGAGTGCAAGATTCAACGGGTTGCCCGTAAACTCAATCGGCCCCGGGGAAAAATCGATGCTCTCTCCGCTGACGCGGACCTGATTAACCCCCTTGGTTGCCATCCCTGAGTTGGCCTCGGCGAGCCGGGCCTGAAAGGTCGTGGTCCCTTTTTTATAGGCCTGTACGTTGACTGAGGACAGTTGATTACTGATGTTTTCCATCATCCGCATCCGCCCGATCATCCCCGAAACCGCACCGTATTTGCCACTGCCCATCTTCGTTCTCCCGGTTGTTGCTGTTGCTCACTTGTCGGCCTGCCAACAAAAATAGTTTAGTGGTTCACTTCGTCGGGGCCGCCGGTTTCAACTTTGCCAGCCGCAGCAGTTGAGCCACCTCGGCGGTCGGCATCTGCAACGCCTCGGCGATCCCTTCAGCGGCGAGCCCCTGTTCCGCCAGGGCACCGATATAGCGATATTTTTCAGCCGAATTGCGCGGAACCGACGAAGTCGGCGTCTGCAACTGTTCCCGTTCGACCGCGTCGAGACTGGCCGAAAAATTGATCGGCCTTTCCGCCTGGTTGTCCAGCTGTCCAGAAAACTGGGCCCGTAACTGATCAATTTCGCGTTTCAGTTTGTGCCCGACCACTAACTGCCGGAGCCCGAGCAGCAGGGCCAGCAGCGCCAGACAAGCAACGACCGGCAAAAGCAGTTGCTCCCCGGCCATCGTCTACTCTCCACCGCGCAGACCGTGAACACTGCGCTTCATCTTGTTTTTGAGCTTGCCCAATGCCTGACTGTGCAGCTGAGAGATCCGTCCTTCGGTCAGCCCAAGGACTTCGGAAATTTCTTTCTGCGACAGCTCCTCGTAGTAGAGCAGTGCAACCACCAGCCGCTCCTTTTCCGAGAGTTGTTCGAGATAACCCGCCAGCTCCCGGGTCAGTTCTCCCGCCTCCATCCGGACTTGGACACTGGTCTGCCGGGTATCTTCGAGGGTATCGATAAAGGTCTTGCCACTGTCGTCACTGTCATCCAGTTTTTCATGCAGGCTGACATAACCGAGCTGGCTGACCTGCCATTTCAGTTCGTAAAAATTATCCAGCTCCAGATCCAGCTCGGCGGCCAGTTCGGTATCCTCCGGTGCACGTCCCAGCCGTTTGCCGAGCGCCTCGGTCACCTTGCTCAGGCGGGACTGTTTCTCCCGCATGCTGCGGGAAAACCAGTCCATTCTCCGCACTTCGTCGAAAACCGCACCACGGATGCGCCGTTCGGCGAAGGTCTTAAACAGCACCCCCCGCCGCGGGTCGAAGCGGCCGGCAGCATCAAACAAACCCATCAGGGCGGCACTGCGGATATCATCACGGCCGACAAAGGCCGGCACCTGGGTCATCATCCGGTCGACCAGAAAGTCGACCAGCGGCAGGTGCGCCTCGATCATTTTTTCCCGTTCCACCGGCCCCGGCGGTCCGTAACCGTTGGGATACGCCATCAACTCGCCTCCGAATCGACCCCGAGGAATTGCTTCCAGAAAAACTGCAAGGTCCCCTGCGCCTGATTGTTCATCGGTGTATCGATCAGACTTTCGGCCAGTTCGACAAAGGCCTTGGCAACTCTGTGCTCCGGCAGCAGTTCAACTATCACTTGCTGCTCGCGCACCGACTGATGCATTTTGCGGTCAAACGGGATACAACCGAGGTAATCAATAGAAATATCGAGGTAGCGACCGGAGACCATGGTCAGCTTTTCAAATACATCGAGCCCTTCATCCGGCTCCCGGACCGAGTTGACCATCAGCAGAAAACGTTTCTGGTGATACTGGGTGGAGAGCAGTTTCATCAATGCGTAGGCGTCGGTAATCGCGGTCGGTTCCGGGGTGGTCACCACCAGAATATCCTGAGCGGCGACATTGAAATAGGTGACGTTGTCGGAGATCCCCGCCTCGGTATCGATCAGTACCACATCGAACTGTTCTTCCAACGCGTCGAGGGAGTCGATCAGCCGCATCTTCAGCTGGCCGTCGAGCCGGGTATACTGCTGCACTCCGGAACCGGCCGGTAGGATCTTCAAACCGTGCGGGCCAGTCACCATCACCTCTTCGAGGCTGCGTTCACCGTTAAAAAAATGGTTGAGGTTATAGGCCGGCGCCAGGCCGAGCACCACGTCGATGTTGGCCAGTCCCAGGTCGGCGTCGATAATCAAGACCTTTTTCCCCCGCTTGGCCAGCGCCACCGCGACATTCGAGACCACGGCGGTTTTACCGACCCCGCCTTTGCCGCTGGTCACTGACAGCACCCGGGTTGCCGGCATGTTCAGTTCGCTTGCACTGCTGTCGAGCTGATCCTGCATGTTGCGCAGCGTACCAGCCTGATCGGTGGGCTCAGTTATCATACGGCGATCCTCCGTGATTCCGTTTCAGTCGCCATCACCAGATTCGCCACCGTGGTCGGCTCAGCCAGCAACAGATCTTCCGGGACCTGCTGGCCGTTGGTCAGATAAGCCAGCGGCAGATTGCTGCGGGTCGGCAGGTTGAGCAGCGCACCGCAGCGGTCGGTTTCATCCAGTTTGGTAAAGATCAAACGGGAAATCGGCAGTTTGCTGAACGCCTCAAGGCTTTTCTGCTGCAGCCGTTCGTCGGTTGGAGCGGCCAGCACCAGACAGTTTTCAACCTGGGCGCCCTGACCGAGAAATTCGTTCAGTTCAGCGATTCTTTCGTCATCACGCGGGCTGCGTCCGGCGGTATCGATCAGGATCAGATCCTTGTCACGATGCCGGCGGAAAGCATCCTGCAACTGCTCGGGCGACAGCACCACCTCAACCGGCAGCCCCATGATTTCGCCGTAGACTTTCAGCTGCTCAACCGCCGCGATGCGATAGGTATCGATCGTCACCAGCGCAACCCGGGCACCGGCGGTGGTGATCGCCTCGGCCGCCAGTTTAGCGATAGTGGTGGTTTTACCGACCCCGGTCGGGCCGATCAGGGAAATCCGCTTCTGTGCTTCACCCGCCTGCCACAGGGGACCGGTTACCTGGACCAGGTTGGCGATCGTCGCGGTCAGAAACTCACGACAGTGGCAGGGGTCCTGGCGCTGGCGCTCGTTCATCTGTGGCGCAGCAAAGCGCGCGATGGTGGCGGCGGCCTCGCTGTCGATCCCCCGCTCAACCAGCAGCTCGATCAAATCGTTCAGCTCGCACGGTACCGAACTGACCGGCCTTGACCCAACGGGCCGACGACGCAGGACCGGCGGTTCGTCGGCAGCGGGCGGTTCAGCGGCGACCGCCGGGATGGGGCACGGGGTGATCGCTGCCGGTTGCGGCGGCGGCTGAACCTGGGACAAATTCTGCACCAGCCCTTTGAGCTGATCAATGTCAGCCTGTAACCGGCTGACATTCTGCGCCTCAAACTGGGTACGCAGGCTGCGGATTTCGTCCTCCAGGACATGATTGGCCAGCTCGACACGCTTTGCCGCCGGAGCCGGAGCCGGTTCCGGGCGGGTCAGTTCGACCAGCTCGTCCTCAAGGGTTTCCACCCGGTTGCGGTAAGCGGCCGGAATCGCTTGCGGGGCCGGCTTTTTGGCCACGGGCCGCGCCTGCTGTCCGCTGCTCGCCTTCATCGCCGGGGACTCGATGGCCGCCGTCACCTCGATCGTCTGCTTGCCGAGGACACCCAACCCCTTTTTGCGCAGCGTCTTGGTGGAAAGAATCAGCGCCTCGGCACCGAGGGTCTCTTTGACCTGCTTCAGGGCACTCGCCATATCGTCTGCTTCAAATTTTCTAACCAACATCGACAGTCACCGTTCCTACCGACCGCACCTTCAGGTGGGGTGCGATCTCGTTGTGGGAGATGATAGCCAGGCTCGGCAGGTAACGTTCGGTCAACCTTTTGACATGCAGTCGGATTGTTGGCGTGCAGAGCAGCACCGGGTTTGCCCCGGCCAGATTCTGCAACGTCTGCTTCAGGCTGTTGATCAGCGACTGCGCAAAGCCGGGCTCAAGAGCCAGATAAGAACCCTGTTCCGTACTGTGCAGCGCTTCCTGAATTCTGGTTTCGACATCACGATCAAAGGTCATCACTTCCAATACCTGTCCGTCCTGGCTGTAGCTGTTACTGATCGATCGGGCCAGTACCGTTCGAACATGTTCCGTTAACTGATCAGGATCTTGCACAACTGGTGCCCAATCGGCCAAAGTTTCTAAAATAGTTCTAAGGTCGCGCACGGAAACTCCTTCGCGCAGCAGGTTCTGCAACACCCGCATCACCACGCCGAGGTTGAGCAGGTTCGGCACCAGCTCCTCAACCAGCTTCGGATAGTCATTGGCCAGGTTATCGAGCAGGTTCTGGGTTTCCTGACGACCGAGCAGCTCATGCCCGTGCCGCTTGATCAGCTCGCTCAGATGGGTGGCAACGACCGTGGTGTTATCAACCACGGTGTAACCCGAGATCTGTGCCCGTTCTTTTTTATCCTCGGAAATCCAGATCGCCGGCAGATTAAACGCCGGTTCGACCGTCTCAATCCCCTTGATGGTCTCCGTCGCCGTACCGGGGTTCATCGCCAGATAGTGACCGGGCAGCAGCTCACCACCGCCGATCTTGACCCCCTTGAGGATGATGGCGTACTCATTCGGCTTAAGCTGCAGATTGTCTTTGATATGTACCGGCGGCACGATAAAACCGAGATCGAGAGCGAACTGGCGACGGATCGACTTGATACGCGGCAGCAGTTCACCGTTCTGACCGGCGTCGACCAGCGGGATCAGGCCGTAACCGACCTCCATCTCGAGCAGGTCGACCGAAAGCATCTGCTCATAGTTTTCCTCGGTCAGTTGTCGCGGCTCCGCCGACTCGGCGGCCAGTTCCTCCCGCAGGGAGACCTGCGCCTGCCCTTTCTGCACCCGGTAGGCGACGATGCCCAACAGGACGGCCATCAGGAAAAAGGGGATATGCGGCAGGCCGGGGATAATCGAAAACACCAGCAGAATCCCGGCCACCACCCAGATGGCCCGCGGATGGACCGAAAACTGGCGTTTCATTTCGGAGCCGAAGTCCTCGTCGCCGGCGGTCCGGGTGACCATAATCCCGGCGCCGGTGGAGATGATCAGCGCGGGGATCTGGCCGACCAGGCCGTCACCGACCGTCAGGATGGTGTAGTTGGCCGCCGCATCGGCCATCGGCATCCCTTTCTGCATGACGCCGATAACAAACCCGGCGCCGATATTGATCAGGGTGATGATGATCCCGGCGATGGCATCCCCTTTGACGAACTTGCTGGCACCGTCCATGGCACCGAAAAAATCGGACTCGGCGGAGATCTCTTCACGTCTTTTGCGCGCATCGGCATCGTCGATCAATCCGGCGTTGAGATCGGCGTCGATCGCCATCTGCTTGCCCGGCATGGCATCCAGGGTAAACCGGGCAGCGACCTCGGCGACCCGACCGGCGCCCTTGGTGATTACCATGAAGTTGATAATCACCAGAATGGTGAAAATGACGATCCCGACCACGTAATTGCCACCCACCACAAACTGGCCGAACGACTGGATAACACTCCCGGCAGCGCCCGGCCCCTCGTCGCCGTGCAGCAGAATCAGTCGGGTTGAGGCCACATTCAGGGAGAGGCGGAACAGGGTGGTGATCAGCAGGATACTGGGGAAAATGGCAAAATCGAGGGCTCGGGTGGTGTAAAGGGCGATAACCAGAATCAACAGGCCGATGGTGATGTTAAGCGACAGAAAAACGTCGAGCAGCATCGGCGGCACCGGCAGAATCATCAACATCAGAATCAGGACCAGGCCGAAAGCCACCAGCACATCACTGCGCATAACTTTTTCCCACCAGTTACCTTTGTTTATTCCCGCCAAGGTTGTCATATCCACTCCCTGAAGCCTGAATTCCGACAGCCGCATGTCAAGCTTTTGGCAGCCTTGCCGTACCGCCGAGAATTCAACAGTTTTTCTTTTATTTCAGCAGGTTAATTCTGCTTCAAACGATAAACATAGGCCAGAATCTCGGCCACCGCCTTGAACATCTCCTCGGGAACCTGCTCGCCCATCTCCAGCGGGTACAAGGCCCGTGCCACCGGCTTGTTTTCGATGATCGGCACATGGTGTTCACGGGCAATTTCACGAATCCGGAAGGCGATGTGATCCGCTCCCTTGGCGACCACTGTCGGCGCATCCATCGCATCGCGGTTGTAACTGATCGCTATCGACAGGTGCGTCGGGTTGGTGACCACCACGTCGGCCTGCGGCACCTCCGACATCATCCGCTTACGGGCCATCTGCTGCTGCATCGAACGGACCCGGGCCTTGATCTGCGGATCACCCTCGGTGTCCTTGAATTCCTCTTTAACCTCCTGCTTGGTCATCTTCATCTGCTGCTCCATCTCGTATTTACTGAAGGTATAATCGATGATCGCCAGCACGATCAGAATGCCGCAGGATTTGATCATGACCAGAAAGGCGATATGGGCGAGAAAGATCAATGTCTGACTCAGGTCGAGGCTGATCAGGGTCAGGGCGGTGGCAAACTCGTTGTTCACCGTTTTGTAGGCCACGGTACCGATCAACGCCACCTTGGACAGCGACTTGAGCAGCTCCACGGCGGAACGTTTGGAGATGAACTTCGACATCCCTTTGATCGGGTTGAACTTGCTGATATCCGGTTCAAAAGGTTTCAGGGTGAACAATGGCCCGACCTGCAGAAAGGAGGCAAAAAAACCGACCACCAGGGTCAGCAGGAACACCGGCCAGAGCATGCGCCCCAGCAGAACACCCATATCCCAGAGCAGATTAAGAACGCTCAGCGGGGTCACCTCGAAATGTCCCATCATCCGCAGTGAATTACTCATCAGGTCGTGCAGGTCAGCCCAGAAATAGCGTGCGTAAAACACCCAGAGCAACAGCGAAAAAGTCAACAGGGCCGCCGTTGAAACCTCTTTACTCTGCGCAACCTGGCCTTTTTCGCGAAAATCCTGACGCCGTTTCCCCGTCGCGTCTTCTGTTCTTTCCTGGTCAGAATCGGCCATTGTTTTACCTCATCAGTCACTCAACCGCTGTCCGCTGAGCTCACCGCCCGACGGCAGCGGCGGCGACAACCGGTTCGAACCATCCACGCGGCTGTGCAGTGACAGGCAGGTGCCGGAATTTTGGCAGTTATTTCGAGAAAAGATTAGAGCAAACTGAAGAGTTGCAAAAAGCGGTCCGCAAGCGCCATAAATTCTTTACTGAGCATCGTGGCGAAGATCCCCAGGGTCATCCCCATGATGATGAAGGAGACGCCGATGTTGATCGGAAAGGAGAGCATAAAGACGTTGAGTTGCGGAAAGACCCGGGCCATGATGCCGAGCGCCAGGGTGGATATCATCAACAGGGCAATAATCGGGGCGACCATCTGGACACTCAACACCAGGGAGTGATTGGCGACATTCATGATCATCGGGATGGCCCCGCCGGTCAGGTTGAGACTGCCCGGTGGCAGCATTTTGAAAGAGGCGACGATCGCCCGAAGAAACAGGTAGTGGATGTTGAGGGCCAGAAACAGCAGAATGGCAAGAATGCCCTGAAACTGGGAGATCAGGGCAACCTGACGCTGGGTGGTCGGGTCAAAAACATTGGCGGCGGCAAACCCCATCTGGTAACCGATCAGGGAGCCGGCAAACTCGGCCGCCATGAACACCAGCTGGGCGAGAAAACCGACCAGCAGCCCGAGAATGACCTCCTGGGCCAGCAGCAGGGCCAGCGCGATCGGAGCATAACTCTGATCCGGCATGTACCCCTCGACCACCGGGTAAACCAGCAGAGAAAAAAGCACCGCGATCCCGATCCGCATCTGCGGCGGGAGCTGGCCACCGCTGAAGACCGGGATTGAACCGATCATCGAACCGACCCGGGCCAGACAGATCAGAAATCCCTGAATCAGCGGCAAGGTAAGTTCGGGAAGTTCCATCACCCATCTCCGTGGCGCTTAAGGACCGACATTCGGCAGCTGATTGAAAATCATGGTCAGAAAGGCGGTGATTTTCTGTAACATCCAGGGAGCAAAGATCAGCATGGTGACAAAAACACCGACGATCTTCGGGATAAAGGTCATGGTCTGTTCGTTGATCTGGGTGGCCGCCTGAAAGACGCTGATGACCAGACCGATGACCAGGGCAACGATCAGCATCGGCGCAGCGACCGATAACGCGGTTTCGATCGCCTGGCGACCGATATCAACCACAAACTCGGGAGTCATGGCCATGACAGCTACCCGAAGCTCTGGATGAGGGAGCCGATCACCAGCGTCCAGCCGTCAACCAGCACAAACAGCAGGATCTTGAACGGCAGTGAGACGATAATCGGCGGCAGCATCATCATCCCCATCGCCATCAGAATTGAAGCGACGATCATGTCGATCATCAAAAAGGGCACAAACAGCAGAAACCCCATCTGAAACGCCCGCTTCAGCTCGGACAGCATAAAAGCCGGGATCAGGGTCAGCATCGAAATATCAGCCCGATTATCCGGCTGCGGGCTCTTGGAAATATCGACCAGCAGTTGCAGGTCTTTTTCACCGACCTGAGAAAACATGAACTGGCGCATCGGCTTCAACGCCTGTTTCAACGCCTGTTCCTGATTGATCTGTTTGTTCAGGTAGGGCTGCAGGGCGTTGTCGTTGATCTGATCGAAGACCGGCGCCATAACGAAAAACGTCAGGAACAGCGCCAGCCCGATAATAATCTGATTCGACGGCGCCTGCTGGGTTCCCATCGCCTGGCGGACAAAGGACAGAACGATAACGATGCGGGTAAAACCGGTGGTCATCAGCAGGATCGCCGGGGCGATCGAAAGGATGGTCAGAACCACCAGGATCTGCAGGGCGGTGGAAACCTCCCCCGGGTTCGTCGCCTCACCGATACCGACGGTAATGGTCGGTAGTCCCTGGGCGAAGGCGGTCAGCGGAATCAGTAGCAGGAACAGCAGGAGGCAGGTTTTCAGTTTCATGATGCGTCTTCCTCCAACTGCTTCTGCAGGGTCTCGGGAAAATCTGTGCCCGACGACAGCTTGCTGAGGCATTCAATCCGCTCATTACTCAAACCGAGCAACAGGTCTTCCCCCCGGACCGACACCAGGCAGAGAAATTTCTTGCCGCCGAGCGCCTTGGTCTCGAGGATTTTGATCGCCCCATCGCGCTGTTTCGGCAAAAAACCGAAACCTTTGCGACTGGCCGCATAGAAGAGCAGCAGCAGGCCGATAATCACCCCCAGTGCGGCAACCATTTTCAGTGCCGAGGACAGCAGGCTCGGCTCATTGCCCAGACCCGCAGCCAACGCCGGAACCGGGGTCAGCAACAAGAGGATGCTTAAAAGTCGTGTTTTCATCCGAGGTTTTCGATCCGCTCCGAAGGGCTGACCACGTCGGTCAGGCGGAGACCGAACTTGTCATTGATCACCACCGCCTCACCCCGGGCGATCAATCGGGAGTTGACATACAGGTCAAGCGGTTCTCCCGCCAGTTTGTCAAGTTCGATCAGGGTCCCTTCCTGCATCTGCAGCAGCTCCCGAACAAGAATTTTGGAGCGTCCGACTTCCACCGAAACCTGCAGAGGGATATCGAGCAACAGCTCAATCCCACGTCCTTCAAGTTCCGTCTGTCCGGCCGCCGCCGGTTGCTGTCCGTTGTCCTGCATTACATCACTCATCGTCTATCCTCCATTGGGAATCCGGCCCATGACGCGGATTGCCTTTTTGCCGCCTTGAACGCCGGCCATGGCATAAAACTTCGGTCGTCCCTCAACCATCACCTGCAGGGGGGTATCGGGATTACAGCCAAGTTCAATCACATCGCCGACCTGAAAATTGAGGATGTCACGAACCCGCAACGACAGGGTTGCCAGCAAGGCCTCAATCTCCACATCCATAAAATCCAGTTCGTCACAAACCAGCGTCCGCCACTTGCTGTTCTGCCCCGCACTCTCCGGAACCGCCTTACTCTGTTGCTGGCGCTGCAGCGGTTCGAGCGCGACATGCGGGATGACCAGCGTAATATCGCCTTCCAGGCTGTCGATCGTCACCCGGAAACGCGCCGTCACCACCCCGGCGTCCGGCAGCACGAAGTTGAGCAGGCGCAGGTTGCTGACCACTTTGACCAGTGAGGTCTTAACCTCCTGCAACTGCCCTTTGTTCAGCTCCGGACAGGTCGAGTCAATGACATCGCGGATGACATTCAGTTCGATGGCGCTCATCGCCCGGTTCGGTGCGGTGATCTCCTTTTCGGAAGACCCCCCGAGGACGATCTCGACCAGTGAAAAGGCGAGCTGCTCATCAAAAATCAGCAGTCCGCCGCCACTGAGCGGTTCAATCTGCAGGATACCGATGGCCCCACGCCCGGACAACCGCTGCAGCAGACCGTCAAAGCTCATCGACTCCATTGCGTCCAGCTTGATACTGACCGAACGCTGAAAACGGGTGGAAAGCGACATGGCATAGTTGTGCGCAAAACCATCGAGCACCAGATCGAAATTGGCCAGTTTCCAGCCTTCCGGGCCTTCGGCGCGGAACAGGTTGCAGGCCTCGGCGCTGGCTACCCTGGCAGCAGCCTTCACCGCGACCGGGCTGCCCGACTCGGCGGCAACCTGATCGGCCGGAATATCGCCATGGCGAACGGCTGAGAGCAGGTCGGCAATTTCTTCTTTGCTGAGTATCTTTTCCACGTGAGCAGCCCCTATTGGACGACAAAATCGGTGAAATAGATCCGCTTGACCTTACCCTTGGTCAGAATACTGTTGATCCGGTTGATCAATTCGGCGCGCAACTGGATTTTCCCCTGCATATCCTGCAGTTCGTTGAAGGTTTTGTTGCCGACCAGCAGCAGCACTGCATCCTTGATCTGCGGCATCCGCTCACCGAGCTCCATCGCCGCCTCAGGGGTGTTGACTTCCATGGTGATGGCCGCCTTTAAATAACGGCTCTGGTCATCGTCGATAATATTGACAATGAAGGGATCGATACTGACCATCGGACCAATCTGCTTGGCCTGTTTTTCCAGGGCCGCCTGTTCCTCCTCCGGGGAGATTTTCTTCTTCTCATCGCCACCCATGAACATGAAGACACCGCCGCCAATGCCGGCCAGCAGCACCACTGCCGCAACAATGATGATGATCAGTTTTTTCTTCGAACCACCCGCTTCCGGTTGTTCCGCTGCATCTTTTTTGGCCATGATTTTTATCCTTCCCCTACTTCGGTACCGGCAAAATAATAAATTTTAAAATGGTGCCTGCTCGCGCGCATCAATCAGGTACGGCAGTTCCTGGTTCGGATCGCCCTGACTTTCAAGCACAAATTCAACCCGCCGGTTCAGCGCCCGCTCCCGTTCACTGTTGTTCGGGAAAAGCGGCTTTTGCGAACCGTAACCGGTCGCGGCCATGCGATTCAAAGGGACCAGATGATTGCCGGCCAGAAACCGTAACACCGCCACGGCCCGACCGACCGACAGGTCCCAGTTGGCCATTTCATCGCCCCGGTTATCGGTATGTCCCTCAATCTTCAGGTTCAAGGGTAACGGCCGCACCAGTTCCGCCACCTTGCGTAACACCGGGTAAGCCTCCGGGGTCAGCTTTTTTTCCCCGGAACGGAACAGTACCGAGTCATCAATCCGCAGCACCACCGCACCCCGGTCCTTGATCAGTTTGATCTTCTTGTTCAGTTTCAGTTCCCGTAGTTTCGTCTTCAAACGTCGGTAAACCTGCGAGGTAAAATCATCGTTAACTGGAGTGAATGAGACCACCTTGGGGGTTGTCACCTCGGTCTTGTCGCTGCTGCCGAGCACACCGAAGGCTCCGGCCAGGGAATCGGCGGCCTTGTTGAACTTGACCTGATCCATATTGGCCATCGACAGCAGCAGTACGAAAAAGGTCAGCAGCAGGGTCACCATATCGGAGAAGGTGACCATCCACATCGGCGCACCGGCAGGCGGCTTTTTCTCTTTTTTGGGCATCGGCAGTCCTTACTTCCCGAAGTTGCTTTCGCGTTCAGCCGGAGCAACAAACGCGTGCAGCCGCTGTTCCATCAGTCGCGGGTTCTCCCCCTCGAGGATCGACTTCATCCCTTCGGTGACCAGGGTCTTGTTCAACACCTCGCTGGCCGAGCGCAATTTCAGCTTACCGGCAATCGGGCTGGCTATAACGTTGGCAATCACCGCACCGTAGAAGGTTGTCAAGAGGGCAATCGCCATCGCCGGACCGATGGACGAAGGATCACTCATATTCTGCAGCATCTGCACCAGACCGATCAGGGTGCCAATCATCCCCATTGCCGGAGAATAGGCGGCGAAGGTGGCAAAGATATCGGCACCCTTGTCGTGGCGCTCCATGACATATTCGATCTCTTTTT